>CAMDZK010000042.1 GCA_945910665.1 uncultured Peptostreptococcaceae bacterium | reverse complement strand
GTGATTTTGAAGAAAAGCAATACGCTGCTGGTAAAATTCCAGGCGGATTTGTAAAAAGAGAAGGAAAACCGACGGAAAAAGCTGTTCTTGCTTCCCGTCTGATTGACCGTCCACTTCGTCCATTATTCCCAGAAGGATTCCGAAACGATGTGCAAATCGTCGCAACGGCTTTATCAGTCGATGAAGACAATATGCCTGATATTTTAGGGATTTGCGGTGCATCGATTGCATTATCGATTTCCGATATTCCTTTTGATGGTCCCATTGCTGCCGTATCGGTCGCTTTTGTAGATGGCCAATTCATTTTGTATCCAACCCGTGCACAAGATGACCAATCTCGCTTACACTTAACGGTAGCAGGAAGCGAAGAGGCCATTATGATGGTAGAATCTGGTTCTGAAGAGCTTACAGAAGATCAAATGTTAGAAGCGATTCTTCTCGCCCACGAAGAAATTAAGAAGTTTTGCCGTTTTATTAAAGGTATGCAAGATGAAATTGGCAAGGAAAAAATGGAAATTACTCTGATCCAAGTGCCAGAGGAATTGAATCGTGAAGTGCGTGCTTTTGCTGAAGAACGTCTAAAAGCTGCATTAAAAAATTCTGACAAGATCGCTCGCAATGAAGCAATGGATGCAGT
Organism: uncultured Peptostreptococcaceae bacterium; assembly: GCA_945910665.1. Lineage (GTDB taxonomy): Bacteria > Bacillota > Clostridia > Tissierellales > Peptoniphilaceae > JAAYQA01. The sequence continues at coordinate 7,387 of CAMDZK010000042.1, read as the reverse complement.
TGTCCTTGAAACGAAAGAAAAATTCAAAGAATCCCATCCAGAAGATGCAAAACACATCAATGAGATACTTCACGATATTGAAAAAGAAGAAGTACGCCGCTTAATTTTAGAAGACAAAGTTCGTCCTGACTTCAGACAAATGGACGAGATTCGTCCAATTTCTTGCGAAGTGGGAATTCTCCCGAGAACCCATGGTTCTGGTTTATTCCAAAGAGGACAAACGCAAGTTCTTTCCATTGCGACTTTAGGAGCGCCTGGAGATGCGCAAACGTTGGATGGCATGATTCAGCAAGATGATAAACGCTACTTGCACCACTATAACTTCCCGCCATACAGCGTTGGGGACACAAGACCAATGCGTGGTCCTGGTCGTCGTGAAATTGGACATGGTGCGTTAGCAGAACGCGCACTCATTCCAGTTCTTCCAAAGGAAGAAGATTTCCCATATACAGTACGCGTTGTCTCTGAAGTGCTCAGCTCCAACGGTTCAAGCTCACAAGCCAGCGTTTGTGGTTCGTCGATGGCATTAATGGATGCTGGGGTTCCAATTAAAGCACCTGTAGCGGGAATTGCTATGGGCCTTATTAAGGATGAGAGCAACGTATCCATCCTGACAGACATTCAAGGTTTAGAAGACCATTTAGGTGATATGGACTTTAAAGTGGCTGGAACAAGAGATGGAATCACAGCCATGCAAATGGATATTAAAATTAAAGGAATTGACCGTGCTATTTTAACAGAAGCCTTAGAGAAGGCAAAAGTGGCTCGTTTAAGTATTCTTGATAAAATGGATGCTGCAATCCCTGCACCAAGAGAAAAAATGTCTGACTTTGCTCCACGGATCCACACAATTAAAATTAATCCGGATAAAGTCAGAGAAGTCATTGGACCAGGCGGAAAAGTCATCAATGGAATTATTGGAGAAACAGGCGTTAAAATTGACACCCATGATGATGGTCTTATTGTCGTTACAGGAACTGATGGACCAAGTGCTGAAAAAGCGATCAAAATGATTGAAGACATCGTTAAAGAAGTAGAAGTTGGCGAAGTCTATATGGGTAAAGTTACACGTCTTATGAACTTTGGCGCATTTATGGAAGTTCTTCCAGGAAAAGAAGGTCTACTACACATTTCAAACATTTCCCACGAACGCGTTGAAAAAGTGGAAGATGTATTGAAAGTAGGCGATGAAATGCTAGTTAAAGTCGCAGAAATTGACAAACAAGGTAGAGTGAATTTGAATCGCAAGGTGCTATTACCAAAACCTGAGCGTAAAACAGAAGATCGCGGTGAAGAAAAAAAACACGATCGCAAGAGAGAAGAACGAGCCAAAAAAGAGAATGATTAAGGTTACCATTCAAATCAAATCAACAAGTAAACATCCCCTTCCAAAATACCAGACAAAGGAAGCTGCTGGCCTTGATCTACAAGCCAATCTCGATGATGACATCGTCATCCAACCACTCGAAAGAAGAGTGGTACCTACAGGCTTATTTGTCTCGATTCCGCAGGGGTATGAATTACAGGTTCGAGCGCGATCGGGTTTGTCCTTAAAACATGGCATTACTCTTGCCAATGGAGTCGGTACCATCGACAGTGATTACAGAGGGGAAATAGGGGTGATTCTCGTGAATCTTTCCAATGAACCCTATATCATTCACGATGGCGATCGAATCGCGCAAATGATTCTTTCAAAAATAGAGCAAGCAGAAATTCAACCTGTTGTTGAACTTGATTCGACAGAGCGGGGTGAAGGAGGCTTTGGGCATTCTGGTTTCTAGAATGCCTTTCTTTTTGTTATAATAGAGGGAGGAGGAGATACAATGGCAAAGAAAAAAGTGACAAAGGCTCCACAGAAGCCGACAAATATGAAGCCTATTTTACGCATCGTAGGGATGGGTTTATTTGCCTTATCTCTTTTATTTTTAATCAGTCATCAAACAGGTATTCTTGGTGAATATGTTCGAAAGGGATATTTTTCTTTGTTTGGTGTTTTTTCATATATCGTTCCACTCTTTGGATTCGCTTTACTCATCTATTTTCATTGTCCAAAAATTCCAAAACGCATGCTTCGTATCACTATAGGACTGATGATCATCAGCATTTTTGTCAGCGCGCTCATTACGATTCATTCACTTACATTTACTGTGTTTGACCCTTATCTCGCCCAGGCGATGGATCTTGCTGAGCGTTATTCAGGAACTGGACTCTTAGGGGCATCGACAGGATTTATACTGCAACGCCTTCTTGGGAGAGTGGGTTCAACCGTTTTATTGGTCTTAGGAATTATTGTTACATTTTTAATTACAATGGAAGTGACGACAGATGACTTAAAATTAGTGACCCATTCGTTTCTGGGTTTAATTCGTAAGGTGAGCGACCGAAAACCAAATCCTAAAATGATGGATGAAGAAGTGTTTATCGATTCTCTGAATCCAACTCCTTTGATCACAAATGAGAATGAGAAAAAAGAAATTTCTGTCATCGACTATGCAAAAAAACCAGAGCAGAAAAAAGTAGTGGAAAAACCACTGAGAAAAGAAGAAATTGAATCGGCTCAACAAATGGAAATGGAGACGTTTTCATCAAAAGAAGAATCTCCCTATCACTTTCCGACGATTGATTTGCTCGATATGCATGGGGATGGACAAACGACCGATGAAAAGCAAAAAATCGTAGAAAAAGCGAAAAAGATTGAAACGACTTTAAGTAACTTCGGCATTTCTTGCCAAGTGACTCAAGTCAATCGTGGTCCTACCGTCACGTGCTTTGAAATGCAACCTGCACCAGGAGTCAAAGTTTCCCGTATTGTGAATCTATCTGATGATATTGCTTTAAGTCTAGCTGCTTCCGATGTGCGCGTGGTTGCACCCCTACCAGGAAAAGCAGCAGTGGGAATTGAGGTTCCGAACGATGCGAAGGATGTAGTAGGTTTGCGTGAAATCATCGACTCCGATGCCTTTGAAGATCAAAAGTCGAAACTTCCCTTTGCGTTGGGTAAAACCATCTCTGGAAAGCCTGTAGTTTCATCCATCGAGAAAATGCCCCATTTACTCATTGCTGGAGCGACGGGTTCTGGGAAGAGTGTGTGTATCAATACACTCATTATGAGTATTCTTTATCGAGCAAAACCTGACGAAGTTAAACTCATGCTTATCGATCCAAAAGTAGTCGAGTTAAGTGTTTATAATCACATTCCACATTTGATCGTTCCCGTGGTCACCGACGCGAAAAAAGCAAGTGGCGCAATGTATTGGGCTGTGGAAGAGATGGAACGACGTTATGCTCTCTTTTCTAAGCATCGTGTACGAGATTTAACGGCTTACAATAATAAGCAACAGATGGATGATACAATGGAAAAACTTCCCTTTATCGTGATTGTGATTGATGAGCTTGCTGATTTAATGATGGTGAGTGCTGGGGAGGTTGAAAATTATATAGCTCGCTTGGCCCAAATGGCAAGAGCATGTGGAATTCACTTAATTGTTGCTACCCAAAGACCATCGGTGGATGTCATTACAGGGACGATTAAGGCAAATATTCCATCCAGAATCAGCTTCCAAGTGAGTTCGCAAATCGATTCACGCACAATCCTCGACATGGCTGGAGCTGAAAAACTATTAGGCAAGGGCGATATGCTCTTTTATCCATCAGGGATGAGCAAACCCCAACGCCTCCAAGGTGCTTTTGTTTCCGATGAAGAAGTCGAACGCGTCGTATCCATCGTAAAAGAAAATAATCAAGTCCAATATGATGCGGAAGTCATTGAAAGTATTGAGGAAAAACAACAACCGCAACAACCAGAAGAAGATACCGATCCAATGCTCGCCGATGCGGTGGATGTAGTCTTACTGGAGGGGCAAGCGTCCGTATCTCTCCTCCAGCGTCGCATGAAAGTCGGCTATGCAAGAGCGGGTCGCATGATTGATGAGATGGAGTCCTTGGGGATTGTGGGAAAACACGAAGGGAGCAAGCCGAGAAAAGTTCTTGTTTCCTATAATATATTAAAGGAGGAAGACGATGAATGTAGCGAATAAACTCACCTTAGCACGGGTCGCTATGATCCCATTATTTATTGTGCTCTATATTGTATTAGGACGAGGATTCATTGTGGGTGGCTTATTTATTATCGCTTCCTTAACTGACATGCTCGATGGATATATTGCTAGATCAAAACATTTGATTACAACTTTTGGGAAGTTTGCTGATCCTCTGGCGGACAAACTGTTGGTGACTGGCGCTATGATTATGTTGACAGCGGATGGGCTATTACCAGGCTGGGCGGTTATGACGATTTTAGCCCGCGAGTTTATCGTGACCGGATTTCGTGTAGTGGCAGCATCGGAAGGAATTACTATTGCTGCATCTCCCTTTGGAAAAATCAAAACGATTACTCAATTCGTGTCCTTAATACTCTTACTATTGAATGTTCCTTTGTTTGACTCGATTGGAATGATTCTCTTTTATATCGCTATATTTTTCACGGTTCTTTCCGGCGTGGATTATCTCATTAAAAACAAGCAAGTGCTCAATTTATCCGACATATAATTGACAGGACGCGCGTTGTTCTGTACAATAAAAGGGAACGAATGTTCTACTATGAAAGGTGGTGCCCGCAAGGGAAAAACTATGAGTATACAAGAAAAAGCAGAAAAGCAAAAAGCTCTACAGGCAGCCTTTTCAAAAATTGAAAAACAATACGGAAAGGGCTCCGTTATGAAATTGGGGGATGCCCCTACGTTAGAACTGAGCGTCATTCCAACAGGATCCATTGCACTTGATATTGCCATGGGCGTAGGTGGCGTGCCACGCGGTCGTATTATAGAAATTTATGGGCCAGAATCTTCAGGGAAGACAACTGTGGCTCTTCATATGGTAGCAGAAGCACAAAAACTGGGCGGGATTGCTGCCTTTATCGATGCGGAACATGCCTTGGATGCACAATACGCAAAAAATTTAGGGGTCAACGTGGACGAACTCGTCATTTCGCAGCCAGACACTGGGGAGCAAGGGTTAGAAATCGCTGAATCCTTAGTGCGCTCGAATGCGGTAGACATTATTGTCATTGACTCTGTTGCAGCGCTTGTTCCACGCGCAGAAATTGAAGGTGAAATGGGAGATTCCCACATGGGCCTTCAAGCGCGCCTCATGTCCCAAGCCTTAAGAAAACTTGCAGGAGCGATTAATCGTACCAATTGCATTATCGTTTTTATTAACCAACTACGCGAGAAGATTGGTGTTATGTTTGGAAATCCAGAAACGACGACGGGTGGTCGTGCTCTTCGATTTTATTCTTCCATTCGTATGGAAATTCGCCGTGCCGATACGATTAAGGATGGGGATGGTATCATCGGAAATAAAACCCGTTGTAAGATTGTAAAAAATAAAGTCGCTCCACCGTTTAAGCAAGTGGAATTTGATATTATGTACGGCAAAGGAATTTCCAAAGAAGGAAATCTCGTGGATGTCGGCGTTGACGCTGGAATCATTGACAAAGCAGGTGCCTGGTACAGCTATGGTGAGACGAGAATCGGTCAAGGCCGTGAAAAAGCAAAAGACTTTTTACGTGAGAACCCTGAAATTCGCGATGAAATTGAGCATAAAATTCGTCAACATTATGGTTTAGATGCTTTACAAAGCGAGGAGATTGAACCGGAATCATTTGACGAAGAGTTTGAAGAAATGCAATTCTAGATGAAATTCTTATTTCTCACGGACACCCATATACGTACAAATTCTATGCGTAGTCGAATGGACTCCATTGCGGACACATTAGAAACAAAGCTGAAAGAAGTCAATTTTCTTGCCAAAAAGTATGCGGTCGATGCGGTCTTACACGGTGGCGATTTATTTGATCGTCCTGATGTGACCGTCATGACCGTGTCTCGTTTTGCAAAAATTCTTTCTGAACTTTCTTGTCCTCTTTATGCAGTGGCAGGCAATCATGATATATACGCACACAATCCTAAAACTCTCCCACGGACAATGCTCGGGCTCTTAGATGCGCTCGGCGTGTTACAGTTGATTCCTGAAGAAGGAATTGTACTTCATGGGGACTGTCAGGTGCAGCTATCCGCTGCGCCTTTTCGTTATGATATCGACCGAGGTGAACGAGAAGCCTATTATGTAAAGCGGCAAAATGAAAGCATTGATTACCACATTTTAATGGTCCACGGGATGCTGTTAAAAAAGCCCTTTATCGCTGATATTTCCCATACAGTCATCGCAGATTTAGATGAACTCGATGCAGATGTGGTTTTGGCTGGACATTATCACAATGGTTTTGAAACGACATTTGAGAAAAATACATGGTTCATTAATCCAGGGAGTTTACTTCGAACATCCAATAGTACGATGGATATGGAGCGAACACCTCAAGTGGTGATCCTGACGCTGGAAAAGGGGAAAGAGATAAATATAGAACTGGTCCCTCTTGTGAGTGCACAAAAAGGAGACCTTGTATTGTCTCGAGAAGTGGCAAAAGATAATGAGTTACGAAGAGAAAATTTAGAACGGTTTAAACAATTAATTCGCGAGCAAGTTGAGTTGGAACGCTACGATATTTTAAATGTTTTGCAAGAGCTTTCAAAAAAAGAACAGGTGGAGCAAGATGTTGTTGATGAAGCATTAGCGCGCTTAGCAGACTTAAAGGAGACACAAGATGAGGAAGATTGATCGAATCCAACTTCAAAATTTTCAATCGCATGAAGACGCTACGATTGAACTTGCTCCGATGCTCACGACGATTGTGGGTCCTTCGGATTCTGGAAAATCTTCAATTATCCGAGCGCTCCGATGGGTCTTTCTCAATGAACCCGCAGGAACACAATATATGCGTGTAGGGACTCAAGATACATTTGTCTTAATTACCTATACGGATGGATCTTCCATCCTTCGTGCAAGATCGAAGTCTGCAAACTATTATGTATTAAAAGATTCTGAGGGTGAAACGACCCGATTAGAGGGTTTTGGACAAAATGTGCCCGTAGAGGTCGAAGAATTTTCTGGTATTCATAAAATAGGAATCAGCGGGAAAGATGCGATTGCTGTAAACCTTTCAGAGCAATTAGAAAATGCTTTTCTATTAGGCGAAAAAGCATCCGTTCGAGCTGAGGCCATTTCCAAATTGGCGGGTACCGATACCATTGACCGTGCGCACACGATTGCAGGAAAAGATAAATTCACAGCGAATCGTGATATTTCACAGTTCATACTCCGGGAGCAAGAACTACTCGCGCAAATGGAGCAGTATGATGATTTAGAAACCGAAAAAAAACAAATCGATCACTTTGAGTTACTGTTAGAACGGATTGAAGAGAAAGAAAAAGAACTTTTACCCCTACAACAATTGAAAGCGAAGTATACATTTGTAAATAATCGCATACGG
>CAMDZK010000041.1 GCA_945910665.1 uncultured Peptostreptococcaceae bacterium | reverse complement strand
TGACGATGTCTTCACCTAATGCATAGCCTGCTTTTTCAACTGCTTCTGCAATGGTTTGAAGAGCTTCTTCGTTGGATTTAAGGTTTGGTGCAAATCCGCCTTCATCTCCAACGGATGTGCTGAGTCCTCTGTCTTTTAAAACTTTCTTTAGATTATGGAATACTTCAGTGGCCATGCGAAGACCTTCTTTGAAGTTTTCTGCACCCACTGGCATAACCATAAATTCTTGGATGTCCACGTTGTTGTCAGCGTGTTCCCCACCATTTAAGATGTTGAGCATTGGAACAGGAAGAGTTTTTGCATTGACTCCACCTAAGTATTGGTAGAGGTCGATTCCCAGTTCTTCCGCAGCAGCACGTGCGACCGCCATGGAAACGCCTAAGATTGCATTGGCGCCAAATTTTCCTTTGTTCTTTGTGCCGTCCGCTTCAATCATGGCAGCGTCGATACCTGCTTGGTCGAATACATCAAAGCCTTCTAAAAGTTCAGCAATATCAACATTCACGTTTTCTACTGCTTGTTCGACCCCTTTTCCTAAGAAACGCTTGTCGTCTCCATCTCTAAGCTCAACGGCTTCAAAACTACCAGTTGATGCACCCGATGGAACAATGGCGCGGCCATAAGAACCTGCTTCTGTGAGGACTTCAACTTCCACCGTTGGGTTTCCTCTGGAGTCTAGCACCTCACGTGCATAGACATCAATAATAATGCTCATATTTTTTATCTCCTTTCAATGAGTGAATATCCCGTCATTTCTACGGGTTTTTCCATATTCATCAGTTCTAATAATGTGGGGGCTAAATCGCAGAGTGCACCTTCTTCACGGAAGGTAATATCTCGATCTCCCACGTAAATGAGTGGAACAGGATTGATCGTATGGGCGGTGAATACATCGCCATTTTCATCGGCCATCTTTTCACTGTTTCCATGGTCTGCGGTAATTAATGCTTCCCCACCGACCTTTTCAATCGCTTCGACGACTTCTCCCATGCATGTGTCCACCGTTTCCACAGCTTGAACAGCCGCTGGTATCACACCTGTATGACCAACCATGTCGGAGTTGGCAAAGTTTAAGATGATGAGGTCGTATTTTTGGCTGAGAATCGCTTCAACGACTTTATCTTTTACCTCAAATGCACTCATGGCAGGTTGTAAATCATAGGTTGCGACTTTTGGTGAATGCACGAGAATGCGATCTTCCCCAGGGAATTTGACTTCTTGCCCTCCATTGAAGAAAAACGTAACGTGGGGGTATTTTTCTGTTTCTGCAATGCGCAACTGGGTTTTTCCAGCAGCCGATACAACAGCACCTAAAGTATTATCAAAGGTTTCTGGTTTATAAGCAATGTGCACCCGCTCGAAGGTCTTGTCGTATTCCGTCATGGTTACATAGTAAGGGTAGATGCGCTCTATTCGTTCAAATCCATCGAAATTATCTTCAATGAGCGCACGGGTTAATTCTCTTCCGCGGTCCGGTCTAAAGTTAAAGAAAAGCACAGCGTCATTATTTCCTAAAATGGCCACAGGGTTTCCCTCTTTTTGGACGACCATCGCGGGGACGAATTCGTCTGTAACATCGCGGGCATAACTCTCTTCTACGGCTTTGACGGGATCTTCAATGGGTAAGCCAACCCCTTTTGTGATGGCATTGTAGGCGTGTTCCACACGCTCCCATCGGTTATCCCGATCCATTGCGTAGTAACGGCCCATGACCGTGGCAATTTCTCCGACACCCAATTCCTTCATTTTTTCTTGAAGCTCGACCAAGAAATCTTTTCCTGATGTGGGCGATACATCCCGTCCATCTAAAAATGCATGGACGTAGACTTTATCGAGTCCTTTTTCTTTGCACAATTCCAAAATGGCAAATAAATGGTGAATGTGGCTATGCACCCCACCGTCGGATAATAGACCCATTAAGTGGAGTGAGGTTCCTTGGTTTTTCGCATGATCGATGGCGCGGTTTAATTCTTCGTTGAGAAAAAAGGATTTTTCAAAAATTGCCTTATTAATTTTCGTCAATTCTTGATACACGACCCGGCCAGAACCGATATTTAAATGCCCCACTTCCGAATTTCCCATTTGCCCTTCGGGGAGACCCACAAAAAGTCCACTGGCATTGAGCTGACCATGAGGGTAATTTTTAATGAACGCATCCATATTGGGCGTTTTTGCGATGCTGGTAGCATTGGTTTCGCTCGGGGGAGCCAAACCCCAACCATCTAAAATCATTAAAAGATAGGGCTTTTTCATGCTTTGCCTTTCACTAATTTTTCAAAACTATCCGCTTTTAAACTGGCACCGCCAACAAGGGCACCATCGATGGATGGTTTTGCTAAAATTTCTTCTACATTTTCAGGTTTTACAGAACCGCCATATTGAACCGGCACTTCTTTTCCGAGAGTTTTCTTTGCTTCTTCCTTAATAAACGCACACATTTCTTCTGCTTGTTCTGGCGTTGCTGTTTTTCCTGTTCCAATCGCCCATACAGGTTCGTAGGCGACAATCAGCGGAGCTTCTTCCTTTAATTTGGATACCACCGCTACGAGTTGTTCTCTCACGATGTCTTTTTCTTTTCCCGTATCTCGTTCTTCTTCTGTTTCGCCGACACAGAGAATTGGATGGAGTCCATGCTCCAAGGCTTTTTGTACTTTTTTCAAAATGAGGGCATCGTCTTCTCCAAAAATTTGTCTTCTTTCGGAATGTCCGATGATGACGTAATCGACCCCCAATTCCTTTAACATTTCGCCTGAGACTTCTCCTGTAAAAGCACCGTTGTCTTCATGGCAAATATTTTGGGCTCCTAATTTGTACCCTGAGCCAGAAAGTACGTCTCGCACTGCCATCAAATGAGTGAATGGCGGGCAAAGTATCGCTTCTACATTTTCTGGAATCGGGTTTTTGCTGATTTCTTTCGCCAGTTCTTTCGCGTCAGAAACCGTTGTATTCATTTTCCAGTTTCCAGCCATGTAAATCATATTAGCGATCCTCAATGGCGGCAATACCTGGTAATTCTTTGCCTTCTAAGAGTTCTAAAGATGCCCCACCACCGGTTGATACGTGGGTAATTTTATCGTTTAATCCTGCTTTTTCAATGGCTAAGGCACTATCGCCTCCACCGACGATGCTCACAGCATCCGAATCTGCTAACGCCTTCGCTACAGCTTCTGTCCCTGCAGCAAAAGGAGCCACTTCAAAGACGCCCATTGGACCATTCCAAACGACAGTTTTTGCCCGTGAAATTTCTTCTGCAAATTTTTTTCTCGTTTTAGGACCAATATCCAAGCCTTCCATGTCCGCTGGTATCTCTGCCACATCGACAATTTTTGTTTCTGCATTTGCATCGATTTCTTTTGCAATGACGACATCCATTGGAAGGACGATGTTGACACCTTTTTGTTTTGCTTTTTCCATTAATTCTAAGGATAAGTCAATTTTATCTTCTTCTAATAGTGAACGGCCAATCTCATAGCCTTGTGCTTTTAAGAATGTGTAGGCCATCCCGCCGCCGATTAAAAGGGTATCGATTTTTTCTAAAAGATTTTCGATGACGCCAATTTTATCGGATACTTTTGCTCCACCCATAATGGAAACAAATGGTCGTTTTGGATCTTCTAGCATATTTGCCATGGAATCCACTTCTTTTTCCACTAAGAACCCTAATGCGGACGGTAAGTTGGACGCAAGACCCACGTTTGATGCATGGGCTCTGTGAGAAGTTCCAAAGGCGTCGTTTACATAAAGGTCACCTAATGAGGCGAGTTCTTTGGAAAAGTCTGGGTCATTTTTTTCTTCCTCCGCGCGGTACCGCGTATTTTGTAAAAGAGCGAGGCTACCATCTGGAAGGTTTTTCACTTTTTCTTTGACTTCATCGTCAATCACTTTGTCTGATGCGATAAATTCGACGGGTTTCTCTAAAAGTTCAGAGAGTCTTTTTGCCACTGGTTCCAATGTGAAATCAGGATTCGCTTCTCCTTTTGGTCTTCCCAAGTGAGAGAGTAAGATGACCGTTGCGCCATTTTCTAAGAGATAGTGAATCGTTGGAAGTGCTGCGCGGATACGCACATCATCAGCAATGGTTTCTTTTTCTGTTTTAGACATAGGAACGTTGAAGTCCACACGGACGATGGCTTTTTTACCTTTTACATCAAAGTCTCGAATTGTCTTTTTATTTAACATAATTTCCTCCTCATGAGAAAAGCCCTCGTAAGAGGGCCATTCGTATTCGTCTTATTTGTCAGCAACCATTTTTGCAAGGTCCACGACACGTTTCGAATATCCCCATTCGTTGTCGTACCAAGAAACAACTTTAACCATATTGTCGATAACCATTGTTTGCTCTGGATCGAAGATAGAAGATCTTGGGTCGCCTTGGAAATCAATGGAAACGAGTGGAGCTTCTTCATAGCCAAGGTAGTTTTTCATGTCGCCTTCGGAAGCTTTTTTCATTGCTTCATTGATTTCTTCTTTTGTTGCAGGTTTTTCGAGTTCTACCGTTAAATCAACTAAAGATACAGTTGGGGTGGGAACGCGAACGGCGAAGCCATTGAGTTTTCCTTTTAACTCTGGTAGCACTAATGCGACTGCTTTCGCAGCACCTGTCGTCGTTGGAATCATGCTTAATGCTGCTGCACGGGCGCGACGTAAGTCTTTGTGTTTCTTATCATGAATGACTTGGTCGGATGTATAGGCATGAATCGTCGTCATTAAACCTTTTGCAATACCGAATTCTTCTAAGAGAACTTTTGCCACAGGTGCCAAGCAATTTGTCGTACAGGAAGCATTGGAGATTATGTGATGATTTTCTGGATCATATTTTTCTTCATTTACACCCATAACGATTGTAATATCTTCATTTTTCGCAGGTGCAGTCACGATGACTTTTTTAGCGCCCGCTTTTAAATGTTTAGAAAGACCTTCACGGTCGCGGAAAGCTCCAGTTGAATCGATGACTAAGTCGACGCCTAATTCTTTCCAAGGGAGTTTTTCAGGGTCTCTTTCATCGACAATTTTTACGGTTTTACCATTGATGACAAAGTTTCCCTCATCATCTAATGAAGCGTCTCCGTCGAAACGACCGTATAATGAATCATATTTAAATAAATGGAAGTTTGTTTCACGATCTCCGGAAGCGTTGACTGCTACCAGATCGATGTCCATATTATCTTCAAATACGATACGCAATACATCGCGGCCAATTCGTCCAAATCCGCTTAATGCAACTTTCATTCCCATAGTAAATTCCTCCTCATATCTTGTTTGTTTACCATTTGAGTTCTTTTACATAGTTACCCTATTTTTTGAGAATATCACTACAAACGACAATTTTGAACCTTGATATGCAAAAAAGAAAACGGACGAGAAAACTCATCCGCTGAAAGGTTCTTATTCTTTTACGTAGTTGACACCGTTGGCTTTTGGTCCAGCGGAAGATTTTGAGAATAACAGTACGAACAAAGTGATGAGATATGGGATCATCGAAAGCAATTGTTCAGATACTGGAAGTCTTCCACCACCTAAGAAAATAACAAGCCCTTGGGCAAGACCAAAGAGTAAACAACCCGCAACTGCCCCATGGGGTGTCCAACGGCCAAAAATCATGGCAGCAAGGGCAATAAAGCCTTGTCCAGAAACAAGTGTCGGTCTAAAGCTAGAGATAATCGCCATAGAAAGGGAAGCACCACCTAAACCTGCCACAAAACCAGAGGCTAACACACCTAAAAACTTCGTGCGATTGACTTGTACCCCAAGGGTATCCGCTGCTTTTGGATGTTCCCCAACAGAGCGCATACGAAGCCCAAGTTTTGTACGGTATAAGACTATCCATAAAAGAACAGCCAAGATAAAGGCGATATACACCGTTGCGTACTGGTCAAAGATCCGATCTAAGAAACTATCTTGCGCAAACACATCGGAAAACCATTTTGGAATCTTTTGTGCTGCTTGCAAAGGAAGTGTGTTTGCTGCTCCATCAAAGAGCATTTTCGTAAAGAACAAGGCAAACCCAGGTCCAAGCAAGTTAATAGCTATCCCTGATACGACGTGGTCTGCACGGAAATGGACCGTTGCAACTGCATGGAAAATGGCGAGAAGCATTCCTCCAATTCCTGCGATTAAAAATCCGAGCCAAGCATTTCCAGTGAAGTACGCTCCCACTGCCCCCGCAAAAGCACCAATGGTCATCATTCCTTCAATTCCGATGTTGACGACACCGTTGGTTTCAGAAATAACTCCCGATAATGCCCCGTAGATGAGTGGTGATGCATACATGAGAGAAATACTAATGAGAGTTGCGATTTCATTCATTGACACTGGTTTTCTCCTCCTTTACTACGGGTTTCGTTTTGCGTCCTGTAAAGAGTTCGTAAAGGTATGGCATCGATACAAAGAACACGATGATACCGATGATGATGTTGATGATTTCTAACGGAACGCGTAAAAGTGATTGGATGGAGGTTCCACCGTATTGGAGAGCACCAAAGAGAAGTCCCGCTGGAATGGTTGCCAAAGGATTAGAAGCGGCGATTAAAGCGACGGCCATACCGTCAAATCCGTACCCTTGGGCACCAATGAGCAAGTTCAAACGTCCGCTAACACCCAGGACTTGTGTCGCTCCACCGATTCCTGCGAAAAGTCCTGCGAAAAACATCGCATGAATGATGTTTTTCTTTACGTCAATCCCTGCGTATTCGGCAGCGTGTTTGTTAAAACCGACAGAACGAAGTTGGTACCCTTTCGTCGTATTTTTCAAAATATACCATGCAAATATCGCCATGAGAATTGCGATGAGAAAGCCCCAGTTCACTTGCGTCGAAAAGAAATCGGCAGCGCCTGGAATTCCTTCTAACATGGCTCTTCCAGCTTCTGTTTTCTTGTATTCCCCCATGACGAGAAGAGACGCTGAAGGTAAAATATTTTGGCTCACTTGTACGTTACTTCCCACGAAATTTTTCGTTCCCATGATGAAGTTACTAAAATAGATCGCAATCCAGTTAAGCATGATCGTAGAGATTACTTCGTTAATTCCGCGATAGGCTTTTAATACGCCGGAAATTGCTCCCCAAAGGGCACCAAATAATGCACCGACAAGAACCGCCACAATTGCATGAATGCCAGGAGGCAACATGAGGAAATAGCCTGCAAGAGCTGCTCCAAGAGATCCCATCACGAATTGTCCTTCCGCACCAATATTAAAAAGTCCAGTTTTCATTGCAAAGGCAACGGAAATCCCCGTCAATATAATCGGCGTGGCACGAATAATTGTCCATGCGATGTATTTTGGATTACTAAAAATCCCTAAAAATAATTGTTTGTACACTTCAATGGGCGAATACCCAGCAATGAGCAGAATAATGGACCCCACAAACAATCCAAGGAGGATTGCAATGAATGTGTAAATGACGCGACTATTCCGTTTCATGTCCACCTCCTGCCATTAAGTAGCCCAGTTCTTTTTCATTTGCATCGAGTGCATGCATATCTGCGACGATTCGACCATCGTGAATGACCGCAATACGATCGGATAAATCCATAACTTCGTCTAATTCAAAAGACAAGAGCAGTACTGCTTTCCCTTTTCTGCGCTGATCCAATAAGAAGTTGTGTACGTACTCGATTGCCCCAACGTCCAAGCCGCGGGTCGGCTGTGCAGCGATCAAAATATCAGGATCACTGTCCAACTCCCTAGCAATGATGACTTTTTGTTGGTTTCCTCCCGAAAGTGCACCGGCGTGAAGTCTTGTATTTCTTGGTCTCACATCATACCGTTTGACAAGTTCTTCTGCATGTTTGTGAACCGCATCGTGTTTGATGCGCCCTTTATCAGAAAATTCAGGAAGCATATACTCTTTTAGCATCATATTTTCTTCCACGGTAAAATCTAAAACGAGACCTCTTCGTTGACGGTCTTCTGGAATTGTATTAATTCCAGCGTCGATAATTTGTCGCGGAGTTTGATTGGTTACATCTACTCCGTTAATAAACACTTGCCCACTTTCAACATGGCGAAGACCAGTGATTGCATCGATCAGTTCTGATTGTCCATTTCCATCGAATCCTGCAATCCCTAGAAT
>CAMDZK010000040.1 GCA_945910665.1 uncultured Peptostreptococcaceae bacterium | reverse complement strand
AAAAAATGGAAGTGGAAGATTTATTTAAAACCATTGGCACGACCATTGTCACCGATGAGGAAGGTCTCGATAAAATCACCGTGCTTTCGTCTTCAGGGATTGCCTTTGCTGCCAAACTTATTGACGGATTGCGCAAAAAAGGGGAAGCTTATGGATTTTCTGAGGAAGAATCCTTAGAAATTGCAAAAGGCACTTTTCTAGGTGCTCTCTCCCTCATGGATGTAATGACTGCGGAAGAACTCATGAATAAGGTTGCGACAAAAGGCGGAGCCACCTACGAAGGGCTCGTCTCATACGATGAGGATGATGTGGACGGAATTACGGCGAAGGCCATTGACCGCTGCTATGAAAAAATAATGCGCTTCAAAGAAGGCAAGGACCTCCATTAAAGCGCACGAAAGGTTTTAAAAATTGTTTTAATATCGGAAAGTAGGGAAAATTCGCGCACATACTCTTGGTTGAGCGCGTTTTTTTTCGGTAAAATGCGTTCGATGTACTCTCGATCAGGGTCTTTAGCCTTCGCTAAAATTTCGCTTTCATCGCGAAAAAGTACACTGGATGCCACAGTGATTCCTGGACGAATCCACAAAGTAGCTAAATCTTCATTCGTATAGTAAGGCAAATACTTTGGCACTTCTGGCCTCGGGCCGACCAAACTCATATCGCCTATAAGAACATTGATGAGCTGGGGTAATTCGTCGATTTTCCATTTGCGTAAAATCTGACCTGCTTTTGTGATGCGGCTGTCGTTTTCGACGGTGATTTGTCGCCCTTTTCTCTCGGCGTCATTGACCATGGTACGAAATTTGAAAATGCGAAAGGGTTCTGCGCGTCTTCCCATGCGTTCTTGTCTAAAAAAGATAGGACCTTTGGAGTCGATGCGAATCCAGAGGGCGATGATGAGAAAAAATGGCAATAAAAGGAGCAAACCAATGGCTGATGCGAGAATATCAAAGACTCTCTTCACAAAAAGAGTGCCCTTTTTTTGTGCTAAAAACGTTTCTGCATCGATGCCATTTACGGTTGGTCTAAGCATGTTTTTGCTCCACGAAGGATAGCAGCGTATCACAGACGTAATCGACATCTTCTATGGTCATGAGTGTATGCAAAGGAAGAGTGATTTCATTTTCAAAATAGGCAAAGGCGTTGGGATAATCTTCGATGGAAAAACCCAAGTTTTTATAGGCGGTAAGAAGTGGCAATGGCTTGTAATGGACATTACATGAGACGCCATTTTCTTCCATATGACAGATGAGCGCATTTCTTTCGTCTTGACCAAAGCCTTCGACGCGGGCCAAGAGTAAATGCATCGACGAACGACAGTGATCCCCCAAATGCTGTTCGACGCGCACTACGGTGCCTTCTAATCGCTCTAGATAGCGCGCATAGAGCACTTTTCGTTCTTCCAGTAAACTTTCATACCGGTGCAGTTGAGCTAAGCCCAGTGCAGCGGTGATATCTGTCATATTGCATTTAAAATACGGAGCGATAATGTCGTATTCCCAAGACCCTGCCTTATTTTTTGCCAAGGCATCTTTATTTTGTCCATGGAGAGACAATAGCATAAATTCATTGTAGATATTGTCGTCATCAACAGGGGCATCCACGCGCCAAGTGACGGCTCCCCCTTCTGCTGTGGTGAGGTTTTTCACTGCGTGGAATGAAAAACAGGAAAAATCCGCAATGCTTCCCGATCGTTTGCCATCTCTGATTGCACCGATGGAATGGGCAGCGTCTGCCATAATGACGACACGACCAAAGGCCTTTTGTAAGTCCGTGTTTGGTTGAAAGAGCTCTTTTTTCTCTTCGACAATGGAAAAAAGTGTATCGTAATCACAGGGAATGCCCCCTAAATCTACGGGGATAATCGCTTTTGTTTTTTCTGTGATGGCATTTTTTACTTGTTCCATATCCATTTGCACGGAATCTGGAATGGTATCTACTAAGATGAGTTTTGCACCGACGTGATGAATTACGCTGGCGGATGCTGTATAGGTGTAGGCGGAGGTAATGACCTCATCCCCTTCTCCCACACCAAGAAGTCGCAAGGTCATTTCCATGGCTGCGGTGGCTGACTGTAAACAGACAGCGCGGTTTGTCCCACAGAAACTTGCGATTTGTCGTTCAAATTCTTTTGTTTTTGGTCCCGTTGTAATCCAACCAGATCGTAGAGTATCCACCACCGCATCGATTTCTTCTTGAGAAATGTCTGGTGGTGAGAAAGGAATTCGTCGCACGAGAATCCTCCTTACTTATTATTCATTCTTATTATACACCATGACGCCTTTCACTGCTATGATTGCAATGTTTGACATATTTTGGTATGATTTTCCTACCGTGTTTTCTTGGCACCCACGTTAAAAATCAAGAAGGACACGGCCATTTTTAGAAAGGCTGTGATTTTTTTTGCAAACCAAAGATTTAACCCGTGCGGCAGCAGCGGCTGCTCTGTATGTCGTCCTCACTTGGGCAGTGCCTGCCTTTAGTTACGGACCGGTCCAGTTTCGGATTTCTGAGCTGTTGACCCTCTTGTGTTATTTAAACCCCATCTACATTGCCGGGGTGACGCTTGGTACGGTCATTGCCAATCTCACATCTCCCCTTGGAGTGATTGATATTGTTTTTGGCGCTGGCTCCTCCTTTTTGGCTTTCTTGCTCATGCAAAAAATGCCCAATGTATGGACCGCTTCTCTCATGCCCGTTCTGTGTAGCATTTTTATTGGTGTGGAGTTATATATCATCGCCCAAGAACCCATCTCCTTTTGGTTGGTTTCCGGACAAATTATGCTCTCTCAGCTCATCATTTGTACGATCATCGGCGTACCACTCATCAAATCTCTTTTAAAAAATGAATCCTTTGTCAAATGGGTCCGACCCATGCGACTCAAATAACATATAAATGGCGCGAATTTTTACAAATCGCGCCATTTTTTTAATCATTTCGCATGGCTTCTAATGCAGAGAGTCTTGTGGCTCGTACTGCTGGATAATATCCAGAAATTACGCCGATCCCAATGGAGAAGACAAGTGCTAAGATAATAAGCCATAGTGGTATGACGGACATGGCCGTTGGCTCTGTGCCCATTCCCATCATGCCTTGCTGGAATTGAGCCCCAAAGTAGTTGATCACTTTGGAGGCGAGAAGACTGAGCATCACACCGAATGCGCCTCCTAAGAGTCCAATCATTCCCGCTTCAAAGAGAAACATATTTCGTATGTTAGAAATGGATGCACCGATGACTTTCATAACGCCAATTTCTCGTGTGCGCTCATAAATAGACATAACCATGGTGTTTGTAATTCCAATGGCTGCGACGATCAGTGAAATGGCACCAATGCCCCCTAAGACCAGCTGAATGACCTGCGTCGCATTTGCCAGTTCATTGGTGATATCGATCATTCCAGAGACCATATATCCCATGTCCTTGAGCTCTTGTTGGGCAGCTTCTACATTTTCTACTGCATCGATTTTCACGAGAATCTTCGTATACTTATTTTTAGGATTTGAACTTGGCTGCGGTTCCTGGTAGATCGGATCTTGACTTTGCTCCGCCATTTTCTTCGTAAAGTCATCTTTCAGCTTTTTCATCTCTTCAACTTGCCTGAAAGGAAGAATGAGAGCCGTGCCGTATTCAAAGTTTTCTTGCGACAATTTTCCAGTAATTTTAAAGTCCCTTTTGGGGGGCTTTTCGGTTTTTGTCGCTGTCGTTTCTTCAAAAGGCGATGGACTTTGGTCCATCTCGATAAAATCTGACCCATGCCATGTGATGGTTTGTCCAAGTAAATCGACGGGTTGATTTCTCGGATTGGAAGGATTGTAGAATGTATCACCGACCCAACTTCCCACAATACCGCTTTTGTCATCTCCGATTGCAGGCAGTTCTCCTTCTTCTGGGATCAGTCCGAAAGCTTCCCAGTATTGAGGGTCAATCCCTATGATTTGTGCATAGCCACTCATTTTTTTGTAAGTGATCATGCCGCCCCCTTCAATGACGGGTGCTGCAGCAGTGACATGGCGCATATTTGCTATATCATTTAATGTCTGTTCGTTTAAATATTTCTTTTCTCCGGTGTTTTGTTGGGGTTCCATAGGCCCAAAGCCTCCGAAGTAATCGTCTGAATGAACGGTGAGCGTAGTCGCATCTCCCATGCGGCTCAACATTTCTTCGTTGGACTTAGAAATCGCCAGTCCAAAGCTGATCATGATGATGATGGAAGCTGCGCCTATGACTACGCCAAGTACGGTGAGGAAAGTTCTTAACTTTCGTCGCCATAAATTGCGGAGCCCGAGCATGAGCAGATCCAAATTAGTCATGAATTTCTAACTCCCTATCTTCTTTTTTCTGTTTGCGTCGGCGAACCAATACGACGATGAGAAT
The DNA here is from genome assembly GCA_945910665.1 of uncultured Peptostreptococcaceae bacterium. Classification (GTDB taxonomy): domain Bacteria; phylum Bacillota; class Clostridia; order Tissierellales; family Peptoniphilaceae; genus JAAYQA01. Next base: position 4,011 of record CAMDZK010000040.1, on the reverse strand, counting down.
GAGAAGAGCTAAGGCGCCAATCCAAAACAGTGGAGACATAAAGATCGGCGGATTTTCTTCGATGATGGGTTCTTCCATCATTGGATCTTCCATCGTTGGGTCCATCATTTCGATGACTTGTGTTTTAAATGGAATGGTTTGTTCGTATTGTTTTCCACTGACATCTTGATATTGAACGATAATTTTTCCTTCCACTTCGCCTGGGGCGTCGGGTGTAAAGGAAATATCGTAAGTATCTTGGGTTCCACTAGCCATGTTTCCCATGTATTTTTGTGGAGTTTCCACAGCAAAAGGTGACTCGATTTTCGCGGTCACATTATAGAGTGTCGTTTTACCTGTGTTATACAAAGGGACTGAAATGTATTCTTGTTGATACGTGTACATTTCAGGATTTACCACCGTTTGGCCTAACGTGAGTTCTGATTTTTGTACGACGGGAATGCTAATGTTTTCAGAGGTTGTAAATTGATTTCCATCGGCATCTTCGTATTCGAAATTCGCTGTGAGGGTGTATGTTCTTTGACTTGCATCGGGGACGACATACATATCGATGCGTTTTGTCACTTCTCCTTCAGGTGCTAAATAACGGGAGTAGAATGTATTCGATGTTCCCGCTGGAATAAAAACGGGTCCTGATGCTTGGGTTGAATCCGAAGCGACCAGGGTAATTTTCATATTTCTGATGGAATTGACGCCATTTGTGTTGTAAAACGTCATTTGGAGCGAGAAATTATCCCCTGCTTGGACTTGCTCAGGTTCTGTTTTATAGGAATCGATCACAATTTTGGGATGATTTTGTACTTCTGGACCTGTGGAAATTGGCATTTCGGGTGCATCTGTACCTGTTGATCCACCGGAGATTTCTGGAGGGATTTCTGCAGGCATACCTCCTGGAACTTCACCCATTCCTACGGTCACACCATCTTCTTGTGAGGGTGCTGCATCGGCATTCGCCATGCTCATCACAGGCATCATCAGTACAAGTGCTACAATCAGCGCAATCCATTGTTTTTTCATTTCGTCACTCCTTTTTGATGTACAATTTTTTCTAATTTACCATCGGTGATATGAAAGACGCGGTCCGCAAAGGCTGCCGTTTGCGGGTCATGGGTAACCATCACCAACGTTTGTTTATACGTTTGGGCCATGTCCATAATGAGCTCCATGACTTCTTTTGAGGTTCTCGTATCTAAGTTTCCCGTCGGTTCATCGGCAAAGACGATGCGCGGCTTATCCACAAAAGCTCTCGCAATACTCACCCTTTGTTGCTGTCCACCGGAAAGTTCCGAGGGCTTATGACGCATTCTCTGCTTTAAGCCAACTTTGATGAGCATTTCTTTTGCCATGGCTTCACGCTCTGCGTGAGGAACTCCTTTAAAAATCAGACCCAAAGACACGTTTTCTAATGCGGTTAAGGTTGGAATCAAATGATAGGATTGAAAGACAAAGCCGATGTTTTTTTGGCGAAACATGGTGAGTTGCCTTTCATTTAATTGATCCAGGCGAATCCCTCCGATATCAATTTCACCTTTTGTTGGTTTTTCAAGACCAGCCAACATATTCAGAAGCGTCGACTTTCCAGATCCTGAGGTTCCAAGGATGGCAATAAATTCTTGTTTGTATATTTCTAAGTTCACATCATTTAACGCATGGACTTTTTCGTCGCCCATGAGAAAGATTTTGTGGAGATTTCTCGTTGTAATAATTGCTTCCATGTTCGCCTCCTTTCCACCATTATAACCGAAAAGTTTTAGAAAAGGATTAAAAAATGATTACAACTTTATCTATCTGTATTTTACATTTATCTTAGAAGTTCATGTGTTTCTTTACGCAAAGGGGTATACATGTATCGAAACTATCAAAGAAAGGACACGCCATGTCACATAAAAATTATATTATTATCGGCAATGGGATTGCTGCCCATAGCGCATCCATGGAAATTCGAAAAAATGATCCAACGGGAAGTGTGTTAATCATCACAACTGACCGTGAGCACACCTATTATCGACTCAAACTCACAGAATATATTGCTCACCCGATTCCTAAAGAAAAATTGTATTTAATGAACGATGACGTTGCCAAAGATAAAAATATCGAGGTCGCGTTGGGGACTTCCGTCCAAGAAATTCACCCCGAGAAAAAAGAAGTGGTTACCTCCGATGGTCAGACGTACACTTACGATAAGCTCTTAATCGCTACGGGTTCATCGCCTTTTGTGCCTCCAACGAAAGGAAAAGACAAAGACCATGTGCTTACCATTCGCAACTTAAGCGATGTGGAGCGCCTCCATGAAGCTTTTTCTTCTGTGGATACCATGGTTGTCATTGGCGGTGGTTTATTAGGTCTTGAAGCTGCTTGGTCGCTGATGGAATTAGGGAAGAAAGTCCACGTCGTGGAAATGGCTCCCTATTTACTCCCTCGTCAATTGGATCAATCGACAGCAAGTTTACTCCAAGAGAGTTTAGAAAAGAGTGGACTTTCCATTCATACACAAGCCTCTGTGGAAGAAATTTACGGAGAAGGTGACGTCGAAGGCGTTCGCCTCCAAGATGGAACGGAGATTCCTTGCGGTGGGGTTCTCTTTAATATTGGTGTGCGACCAAACATTAGCCTTGCCCAAGATGCGGGTCTTGAAACCAACCGAGGAATTGTCGTCAATGAGCGCATGGAGACGAGTGAAAAGGATATTTTTGCAGCTGGTGATTGCGTAGAATACAATGGCATGACGTTTGGTCTTTGGACTGCATCAAATACACAGGGAAAAATGGCGGGTGCCAATATGACGGGTGGCGATGAGAAGTATACGAATCCTAAATTGTTCACCAGTTTGAAATTAGGGGAGACACAACTGTTCTCTTCTGGAAATGTACAAGATTACGATGAAATTAAAGAGTTTCATAATGATGACAACCATTTGAAGAAATTTTTCTTTACGGGTAAAAAGCCAACGGGTGCTATTTTGTTTGGCGATATTCGTCAAATGGGTATGGTCAATCGGGTCATAGACGGGGATCTAGATTTTGAAACCTATGAAAATGAGCATTTACGATAAAAAAGCGAGCCATCGTTGGCTCGCTCTTTTTATGCAAATACTTCAATCCCCAATGGATGGATGGTAAATGTCACTTCGTTTACCCCTTCAATAATCTCTCCATCGACGTTGAGATAGACGGGGTGATTCGTTTGTAGGGTGACTTCTTTGGTCGCGAAGGTATGCACCTTTTCAAATCGCGTTAAATGGTTTCCAAATTGCAAGGCTGGGAGCAGTTGAAAGCGTTCTAAAATAGAGATATCTTCGATGAATCGGACAGAAAAACTCCCATCATCAATCACTGCATCCGGTAAGATTTCTACACCGCCTCCATAGAATCGACCAATTCCAACGGCACAGAGAAGCCCTTTTTGCTTTCTTTGAAAGGCGTCGGAAGAAATGGAGAATGTATGCTCTTTGTAGGTGAGCATGAGTAAGAGTACACTCAAGCGATAACCCATGGACGGTGGAATCCAACCGGGTAATGTGCTTTTCTTGGCCACGACGTCCGCATCAAAGCCGACGCTGGCAATATTGAGAAAAAAGTGTTCATTGGCATAACCGACGTCAACTTTTTTTGTGCGATAGGTGAAAATCTGCTCTAATGCTCTTTCTGGATCCAATGAAATAGAATACGCTCTTGCCGTATCATTTCCAGAGCCTACGGGCAAAATTCCCATGGGTATGTGGTATTGACTGGCAATTTCTCCAACTTGGTTGACTGTCCCGTCGCCACCGGCGCAAATGAGCGCTGTGGCTCCTTCACGGACGGCTTTTTGGGCACAGGCTGCAGGGAGAAGATCTTCCTTCGTTTCATAATAGGTGCAGAGTATGCCTTCTTTTTTGCACCGTTTCATGAATTGCTTCACAATGACGCTTTTTTTCTCGCCCGCTTCTGGATTATGAATGAGCGCGAACTGATAAGGCATGTTCTGACTCCAGGGCAAAGGTCAGGGCCTGTTGCTCTTGTTCCGAGAGAG
>CAMDZK010000039.1 GCA_945910665.1 uncultured Peptostreptococcaceae bacterium | reverse complement strand
TATGCGGGGACGTACATTGGATCATGCTTTTATCATCTTAGATGAAGCACAAAACACCACGAACGAACAAATGAAAATGTTCTTAACGCGGATGGGCTACGGTTCTAAAGCCATCGTCACTGGTGACATCACACAAATCGACTTACCCAAAGGAAGACAATCGGGCCTTGTGACGGTCAATCGCATTTTACGAAATGTAAAGGGCATTGCCTTTACCCAATTTCATTCATCTGACGTTGTACGCCATCCACTGGTTCAACGCATTATCTTGGCCTATGAACAACACGAGACAGAAAAGGAAAAGAGAAAAGAGAATAAGAAATGACTGTCTTTTTCGATTTACGAGAAAAGTTATACTATGAACAACATTGGGAAGAACTCTTAGAAATAGTCATCGACACTGCCCTTCGCAGTGAAGGAATCACAGGAGAGTACGAACTCAGTTTTTCCTTTGTGTCAGAAGATGAAATCCAAGAATTAAATAGAGACTATCGTGGAAAAGACAGCGTCACAGACGTTTTGTCTTTTCCCGTCGACCAAGAGTTCGAGATGGATGTGGAGTCTTTGGGAGATATTGTCATTTGCTTACCTAGAGCAAAAGAACAAGCAGAAGAGATTGCCCATGCGTTAGAAGATGAGGTCATTTATCTGACAATTCATTCGGTCATGCATCTTCTTGGTTATGATCATGAAACCGAGGAGGACAAAACAGAAATGCGCGCAGCCGAAAAGAAAGCCTTACATGAGGTGCAAAATGCGAAAGATAAAAAAAAGAGCAACAGAATATAAAACAAAATCATTTATCCAAGGATTTAATTACGCTGTGGATGGAATTGTCAAAGCCTTTCGCAGCGAATTTAATATGCGAGTGCATTTACTTGCAGGCGTGTTTGCCATCTTACTCAGCTTATTCTTCGACTTTACCCGGATGGAATTTATGGCCCTTTCCATGACGATCGCACTCGTATTTATCGCGGAGATGATCAACACGGCCATCGAAAAAACGGTGGATTTACTGTCCCCAGAATACGCAGAAGCAGCGGGGGCAGCCAAAGACATTGCAGCAGGAGCCGTATTAATCGCATCAGTGAACTCACTAGTTATGGCCTATTTGCTCTTTTTTACGCGGATTGACCAATTTCGTACACCTATTTATCAAAAAATACAAGCAAATCCGTGGTACCTCGCTTTAATCATTGTATTATTAGTGGTCTTATTTGCCGTTATCTTAAAAGGACTTTTTTACCGTGGGCACGGCTCTCACTTTCAAGGAGGGACGGTCAGCGGACATTCTGCGATTGCTTTTTGTATGGCGACGCTCATCGCCGTATGGGTTAACAAAACGCTCATTACATTTCTGGCTTACTTTTTAGCGTTTCTTGTAGCTGAGAGCCGCGTGGAAGGTAAAATCCATTATATTTCTGAAGTCATCATCGGAGGAATCTTTGGAACGCTACTCACTCTACTCATCTTGGCGATTTTCCAATAATTGGGTATGAATACACAAAGAAAAGAGTAGAGGGAGACCAATGGATACACATAAAAAACTCATTGAAACTTGTTTAGAATCAAAGAAGAAAGCCTATACACCTTATTCTCACTTCAACGTGGGAGCTGCCGTTGAAACAGAAGACGGTGAAATTTTTGGTGGGGCTAATATCGAAATCGCATCGTATTCGCCAACCATTTGTGCTGAACGCAATGCGATTTTTTCCGCTGTATACCAAGGAGCAAGAAAAATTGTGCGCATCGCTATTACGGGAGATTCAGAAAATACATTTCCCTGTGGTGTTTGTCGTCAAGTCATGCGAGAATTTGGGCCCGACATGGAAGTGCTCATCGTGAAAGACAAAGACCATGTGCGTACCTTTACCCTAGAAGAATTATTGCCCCATTCCTTTGGGCCGGAGGATTTAGAAAATGTATAAATCGGGATTTATTGGCGTCATGGGACGTCCCAATGTGGGCAAATCAACACTGCTTAATCGCATTATCGGAGAAAAAATTACCATTGTCACAGACAAACCCCAAACCACAAGAAATCAAATTCGCCTCATCTATACAACCGATGAGGCACAGATGATTTTCTTAGATACACCAGGCATCCAATCGCCAAAAAACAAACTAGGCGATTACATGTTAGGAGTTTCCAAAAATACGTTGGACGACGTGGATGTCGTCTTGTTTCTAGTGGAACCAGGCCCTGTGGCAGGTCCGATGGACACCTATATTTTTGATATCTTAAAGGATGTGCAAACTCCCGTTGTTCTCATCCTCAATAAAATCGATACATTATCGGAAGAAGAGAAAGACGCCCTTTTAAAAGAATATGAAGAGTTGGGGAAATTTGAAAAAATCATTGCCCTTTCGGCACTCCAAGGGGACGGCGTAGAGGAACTTTTGGACTATTTAGTCGAACAACTGCCAGAAGGCCCCATGTATTTCCCCGATGATATGATTACAGATCAACCGGAAAAGACCATCGCCGCAGAAATGATCAGAGAAAAAGCCATGCTCCATTTACGAGAAGAAATTCCCCACGGCATCGCAGTGGAAGTCGTTCTGATGAAGCATCGGGAAGATAAGCCTCTGACCGATATTGAAGCGACTATTTTCGTGGAGAAAAAATCCCATAAGGGGATGGTCATTGGAAAAGAAGGGGCTATGCTCAAAAAAATCGGCCAAGATGCGAGAAAAGATATTGAAGCTCTCATTGGCACGCAAGTGAATCTCAAACTGTGGGTTAAAATAGCCGACAAATGGCGCAATGAGGAACGAAGACTGAAGGAATTTGGTTACAAATAATGTTGAAGGATGTAGAAGGCATAGTCCTTAGGTCCATGAAGTACAGAGAGACGGGTCGGATTCTAAAAGTATTTACAAAAGAGTACGGCATTCTTTCTGTGATGGCCCATGGGGTCGAAAAGAAAAATAGTGGGCTCGCGTCACGGACTGAGCCTTTTGTTTTCGTGCGTTATGATTTAAATCCAGGACGTAATCTCTACTATTTGCAAGGCGCTGAAATTCTTTCCATGAATTTGCCCCTTCGAAAGAGCTATTCCCTTTTACTCATACTCCACCGCGCCACGCGCTTTCTTATGCATGTACTGCCAGAGGGAGAGCCCCAAGGGAAGTTATACGAATTATATAAAGAATTTCTTATGGTTGTACAAAGGGAAAAATATCCAGCCCGCATATTTTACGCCTTTTTATTGCAAGTGGCAGAAGAGCTCGGATACAGACCAATGCTACATTCATGTACATCCTGTGGCAATCGAAAAATTCAAGCGATGACTTTTTCCATGCAATACGGCGGCATACTCTGTGAACGATGTCGTATAAAAGATGTATATAGTTTAAATCTATCGAAAGAACAATATATAGAAATATATACATTTATTCATAGCACTTTAACAGAGCTCACTAGTGCTGAAAAAAAGGAAAATCTCACCGACGTGGGCGAAATCATCGTGAAATTTATAGAGCATACATTTCAAATTGATATGAACAACTATGCAAAAAAGTAATCGCATCATAAATTTTTTAAAAAATATGGTTCAGTTATTAATCAGTCAATTAAATAAAAATACATTTAATGAGCCTTTGATAGCAGGAAATACGCGTTAGAAGCTTTTGTTTCGCCTAGAATTGCTGTAATAATAAATAAAACACCCGTGAATAAAGATTTGATTTTTTTGTATGAATTAGTTATAATGAAAAAAGTAACATATCAAATGATAAGACTTGTTTTTCACTAAAGACCGTCTTAGAACACTGGAGGTGAATTGATGGCAAACACGACCTTGGAAAAGATTCAGCAAGCAGAACAGCAAGCAAGAGAAATCATTGCAGAAGCAAAAAGCCGCGCTGATTCCATCGTGAAGGAAGCAAGTGAACAAGCAAAAACCTTTCACGCACAAGAAATAGAAGCTGCACTCACCAAGGCGTCGGATTTGAAGGACGAAGCGAAAAAATCTGCGCAAGTGGAAGCAAAGCCGCTCCAAGAAGAAAGTGCAAGAAAGAAAGATCAGCTTCGCCAAGTCAGAGAAGAAAACTTGAGTTCTGCCGCGCGTAGAATTGTAGAGAGGATTGTGGAAAATGGCAATTGAAAAGATGAAGAGGTTTCAACTGTACATTTTCGATAAAGACAGGAAACCTCTACTCAAAAGATTGCAGCAGTTCCAAAACGTACATTTTGTGGATGTACGTAGAAATATTGAAGACGACACTCGAAAAGCTCCAGAAGTAAACGATGAAATCCTATTCAATCAGGAAACGATCTCAAAAGTCGAGTGGATGATTCATTTTTTGGAACCGTTGGAAGAAAAAAAGGGAATGCTCCAAGACTTAAAAGAGGGTGTGCCTTCCTACAGTTTAAGCCAAATGAATGAGATTCAACAACAATACAATTGGAATCCACTGTATGAAGAATTAAACGCATCCAATGAACGAACGGAGCAAGCCAAGGCAAAAATCGCCCAAGATAAGGCGGAAATTTCCGAAAGAAAGCCTCTCACCGATGTGAATGTACCCATGGAAAACCTCAATCATCCAGGGCGCATCACGACGCAATGGGGGGTTATCTCCCTTCAAATGAAGGAAGAGTTTGAAAATGCTCTCAAAGATGAAAACTACCTCGTCGTTGAAACACTCGCAGAACACGGTAGGGATCAATACGTACAAGTGGCGTACCTGACAGAAGACAAAGAACGCATGGAAGAGCTCCTTCGCAGAGAAGGATTCCAGCCACTTACTTACTCAGGAAAGGGCACTGTACAAAATCAAATCCGCGGATTTGAAACGAGCATTCACGAGAATGAAAAAGTTCTCGAACGGGAAGAGGCGTTTCGAAAAGAACGAGTTCCCGAATTGAAAAAGCTGCGGGTTCTTTACGAAGCGCTTGAGAATGAGCGCCTCCGTTTAGAAGCACAAAGCAATTTTGGCGTGACGACCTACACGACAGAAATCGAAGGGTATATCCCAGCTTCTGAAGAGGCTCACTTTACAAGAGCAATCGAAGAAGTGGCCGGCGATTCTTTTGCCATCGATTTGGTCGATGCAGATAGGAATTCTCCTGAAGTTCCGATTCGATTAAAAAACAATAAAGTGGTCAAGGCATTTGAATCTGTGACCAATATGTACGCAATGCCACATTATAATGAAATTGACCCAACACCATTGCTTATGCCATTTTACTGGTTCTTCTTTGGGATGATGGGTGCTGACATAGGATATGGTTTAATCCTATTAATTGGCACAGCCTTAGCATTGAAATTCTTTAATCTACGCCCAGCGATGCGTAGTTTCGTACAATTTTTCTTTTATCTCAGTTTCGCAGTTATATTTTGGGGTGTGATTTACGGATCGTTCCTCGGTGGACTCATACCACTACCGTTCTTGATCGACATGAACAGTGACTTTATGCTCATGTTAATACTATCGGTCGCCTTTGGTGCCGTTCACTTATTCTTCGGTATGGCTGTAAAAGCCTACATGAGTATTCGCGATGGGAACTTTATGGATGCTGTGTATGATGTATTCCTTTGGTATTTAGCTCTCGTTGGAGCCATCGTATGGCTCATGAGCTCATTTTTACCAGGCATCCCAGCGATTGTAGGAACCATTGCAAAATACGCGATGATTATTGGAATGGTCGGCATTATCCTCTTTGGAGCGAGAAACTCAGAAAGTATTATGGGAAGACTTGTCGGGGGGCTATACGAGCTCTATGGTATTTCTTCCTACATTGGAGACTTTGTTTCTTACTCACGTCTGATGGCTCTCGGACTGTCCAGTGGATTTATTGGAGTTGCCGTCAACATGATCGTAAGCATGCTTTTTGATGCAGGAATTATCGGTTATATCTTTGGATTTGTCGTCTTTATCGGCTTCCATTTATTTAACTTATTCCTCACTATGCTCTCAGGATATGTACACACTGCAAGACTTACTTACGTCGAATTTTTCGGTAAATTTTACGAAGGAGGCGGCGTACGATTTAAACCATTTATTTCAGAACCAAAATACATTGACATTACACCACAGGAGGGAACAAAACTATGATGGAATTTTTCACGAACTACGGCGGAAACTTATTCGCAGCACTTGGATGTGCCTTGGCAGTCCTTTTAGCAGGCACAGGTTCTGCAAGAGGCGTTGGAATGGCAGGGGAAGCAGCAGCAGGGATCGTTATCGACGAGCCAGAAAAATTTGGTAAATCCTTAGTACTTCAACTATTACCGGGTACGCAAGGACTGTATGGATTTATTATCGGAATCCTAGTGTTCCTTCGTTTAGGAGAAGCGATTTCTCTCCAAGATGGAATTTATATTATGCTTGCATGCTTACCAATTGGTGTCGTTGGTTTGACTTCTGCAATCGCCCAAGGAAAGGCTGCTGTAGCAGGTCTTAACATCTTAGCGAAAAATGAAGAGCAACAAACAAAAGGGATTATTTACTCTGTCATGGTCGAGACCTACGCGATCCTCGCGTTTGTTATTTCAATCATTTTACTCTTCGCCGTTTAGTCCGGGGCGTGAGAAATATGGCAAACGTTGAAAATTTAACCAATAAAATATTAGAAGACGCACGCCAAGAAGCGGATCAAATGATTGCTGACGCTGAAAGAAGAGCCGCAGAAATCGTTGATCAAAAAAGGAGAGAAACTGAGCAAGAGCGCAGTCGAATCCAACGCTCTGCAGAAAATGAAGCAGAACGTGCTTCAGAACGTGTATTCTCGAATGTCCGTCTCCAAACGAGAAATGAAGAACTAACGATTCGCCAAGAAAAAATGGACGAAGCTTTTACAAAAGCAAAAGAAATGTTGCAAGACATGGACGATACGGCCTTTAAAACCTATGTCACAAAAGTTTTAGAAAAATTGGGCACAGGACAAAATGAAGTCGTACACGTTCCGCAAAAAAGAAAAGCCGTCCTTGGCGATCAGATCCTAGGAAGAAAAGTGGAAGTATCCTCTGATTCTACAGATGGATTTTCCGTGCAACAAGATCAAGTCTTCTTGAATTTTCGTTTTGATGCTCTCGTTGAATCAATGCGTGAAGAAATGGAAACAGAAATAAGGGACATTCTCTTTAGTAAGGAGGCATAATATGCAAAAAGAAGCCTATATTCAGGCCTCCACACGAGTTCGTATGGCAGAAAAGGACCTGCTCACCCATGAACAGCTCCTTCGTATGGCAGAAGCGGATTCCATTGAATCCTTGAACCGCCTCTTGTCAGAAACCAGTTATCAACAAGAAGTTTCAAAACTGGACAATCCAGAAGATTACGAGCAAATGCTCGCAAATGAACTGAAAAAGACCTATAACTTCTTGTATGAAATTAGTCCAGACCCACGCTTGGTAGACCTTTTTACAGGGCGCTATGTATATCACAACATGAAAGTGCTCGCAAAAGAAATCATCATGGAAAAGGACATGGGAAACCTCTATATTCTTTTAGGTGATTTACCCATCGATGACATGAAAAAAGCAGCAGAAGCGGGAACGCTACGCCGCGTTGAGCGCTATGGGGAAGAACTTTCCACTATATTAAAGGACTATGAAGACCACAAACAAGCCGCCCGCATCGACGTATTGGCAGACCAATTCTATGCGAAGCGCCTCATCGACACGGCCGATGCACTGGATTTACCCATTGCGAAAAACTATGCGATGGAGACGGTGGACTTATACAATGTCATGATTCTTCTTCGTGCGAGAAATCTAAACCTCACATCGGAAGAATTTGAGCGCATTGCCCTGACAGGTGGGAACATCTATTTACCTGAAGTGGTTGGAAGCTATTATGAAAACCAAGAGCAAATCATTGGACGCATGTATAGCATGCCACTTGGGACTGCATTAAGAACTGGACTTTCAAAATACGAACAGACGAAGACCCTATCTGCCTTCGAAAAGACAGGAGAAGATCACTTCATTGAACTCGCCAAGCAAACGAAACTCGTAAGCTATGGTCCAGAGGTGCTGGTTTCGTATTTGATTGCCAAAGAAAACGAAATTAAAAACTTACGCATCCTCTACGTTTCCATCCGAAATGGAATACCAAGAGATAAAATTAAAGAAAGGCTGAGAAATACCTATGCATAAAGTAGCAGTAATCGGCGATGTCGATTCCGTTCTCGCCTTCAAAGCATTGGGATTAGACGTCTTTACACCCTATGCCAAAGATGAAATCAGAAAAACTTTGGACCAAGCAGCACGTGATGGCTACGGGATTATCTATATTACCGAGCAACTTGCCGTGCAGATTCCAGAGACAATCGACCGCTACACGACACAAATGATTCCAGCGGCGATTATGATTCCTAGTAACCAAGGATCTTTGAACATTGGATTAGACAGAATCAATGAACAGGTCGAACGCGCCGTCGGTTCCACCATCCCGTA
>CAMDZK010000038.1 GCA_945910665.1 uncultured Peptostreptococcaceae bacterium | reverse complement strand
TCACGTCCTTTTTTATCTTCACTGGCTTCATACATAAATTCTCGAAGCACCGCCATAATTCCCATACGAGACATGGGCATTTGTTTTCGATCGCGATACACCCGTTTCACATTTTCGCCAAAGGCTATCTTCATGGCGACGGGATTCTTGACGACCATATCGTCGATACGAGTCCCGTAGGTTTTAATCGCGCAAAACCATCCACCCATGGCATTGGCACTCCCAGGACCTGTAACAGCGGTTGTCACTCCCCCTTGGCGGGCCGCTATAAATCCCTTGTCATCTGGGTAAATTCCATCAATGGCTCGCATATGTGGGGTAATGGGATTGGTCATCTCATTATAATCTTGTCCTTCAAAGCCGATGCCCTCTTCACCAATTCCAATGTGGCTGTGGGCATCGACAAGACCTGGTGTAACCATATGGCCTTCGGCGTCGATTACGGTCGCATCTTCGGGAATCTGAATATCTTCTCCTACACGTTGGATTTTTCCATCCTCCAAAAGGAGAGTTCCCTTTTCAATGAGGTCTCCCGCCATTGTGTACAGTTTTCCGTTGATAATTGCAATCATCTTATTCATCCTCTCTATTTATTTTTATGTGTTGCGTGTGTACGGTTATATATAAACATCATAAGGAAAGCGGAAAAAACAATTACACTTCCTACAATGGCCGTACCGTGGGGAATCTGCCCCAAGAAAATCATGCCTAGGATCATGGAAAAGACTACCGATGAATAATCGAATATGGAGATTTTATTGGGTGGGGCAAAGCGATAAGCAAAGGTGATTCCATATTGCCCAATCATAGCAAAGAGTCCGATTAGAAACATGTAAAACCATTGAGTGGGTGTCATCGGTTGAAAGTGAATTAAACTTGGTGCTAATGCGACCAGAGAAAAACCCGCAAAAAAGCAAACGATAAAAGAACCCGCCACTCCATGCATGGCTACATAGCGAACGCAGGTATAAGCAGCTCCTGCACATAAGCCTCCCAACACGCCAATAAGAATGGGAAAAATTTGTGACCAATTCATGGAACCCACATCCGGACTCGCGAGAAAGACGACGCCAACAAAGGCCAGAAATACCCCTGCAATTTGCACTTTGTTCATCTTTTCTTTTAAAAAGAGCGCTGCAAAAATAATTGTAAAAAAGGGTGAGAGTTTGTTTAACACTTGGGCATTTGCAATGGGCATATGATCCACTGCGTAAAAGTTTGAAATCACACCCAGCAGGCCAAAAGCGGATCGAGCCAATAAGAAAAAGAGGATGTGTTTGGTCGGCTTTAAGTGTCTAATGTCATGATCCTCTCTCCACAATACGTAAAAGGAAACAAAAAATACGGTAAAATTTCGAAAGAATGTTTTTTGTATGGACGGTATGTCCCCAGAAAGTCTTACAAATAGTCCCATAATGGCAAAGCCAAGGCCAGAAATCAGCATGAGAAGTACACCGATAAAAAAGCCATTGTCTGGATTGTCTAAAAAAGTCCTAATTTTTTCTTTTGACATACTACCTTCCTTTCTCTTGTCATTTTAACATACCTAGCTATGAAGAGGAGGGTGTTTATGATATATTGATTTTACAAAGGAGTGATGAAAATGCCACACATTACAATTTCTATGTACAAAGGACGCGATGAAGTACTCAAAAAATCCATCGCAGAAAAAACGAGAGATTTTCTTTCCAAAGAAATGGACGTAGACCCTAGTGCCTTTACCGTTTCTATCGTCGACTATGAAAAAGAGGATTTCCAAAAGGAAGTCTTAGATAAAGTCGACCCCGATACGATGTATGTCAAAAAATAACCTAGAGAAAGTCTTACAGGAGCGATTTGAAAAACATATGCATAGGCATCCCGATGTATCATGGGAAGAAGTGAGAGATGCATTGACAGAGGAAGTACTCTACTCTCTCGCTCGAATGGAAGAGTCCAGTGGCGAACCTGACGTCTTTCGTTTTGCCGATGGCTTGTCTTTTGTGGACTTTTCAAAAGAATCGCCAGTAGGTAGACGCAGTCTTTCTTACGACTGTGACGCCCGCGTAAACCGTAAGAAAAATCCTCCCCTCTCCGATGTCGAATCGGAATTGGAGAAAATGGGTGCAGTTCTATTAACAGAATCCGAATACAGAGCGATGCAAGCCATTGAATCCTTCGACGAAAAAACATCTTCTTGGATATGGACACCAAAACCCATTCGGGACCTTGGTGGTGCACTCTTCTGTGACAGGCGGTACAATACAGTGTTTGTCTATCATAATGGTGCCGATTCCTATTATGCATCGAGAGGATTTCGCGCGAAAATTGAATTCCCACGAAAAAAAGACTAAGCTCCTAGGAACTTAGTCAGAGTGTAGACAAACCCTAAATGTAGAGAAGTCGATCAGCTGGAGCTTCCTTCCGAGGCCATATCTTGGCCGAGCGGCCGTGAGCGTGCCGAGGAAGGAACGCAAGCTGACCGACTTTGTCAACAGACTCACTAAGCTCCTAGGAACTTAGTCTTTGAGTTTGGTTTATTTTACTTCGACTGTCCAACCATGTACGTCTTCAACTTCACCGAATTGAATTCCTGTGAGGTGATCGTATAATTTTTTCGTCACAGGGCCAACTTCCGTTTCAGAATAGAATACGTGTTTTTCACCATTGTGTGTAATTGCACCGATTGGGCTGATAACAGCAGCGGTACCACATGCGCCCGCTTCTGCGAATTCGTCGAGTTTATCGATATGAACTTCTCTTTCTTCCGCTTCCATACCTAAGTCTTTTGCTACTTGGAGTAAAGAGTATTTTGTGATGGAAGGTAAAATTGAAGAAGAAATAGGCGTTACGAATTTACCATCTTTCGTAATCCCGAAGAAGTTCGCTGCACCAACTTCGTCGATTTTTGTGTGCGTCAATGGATCTAAGTAAATCGCATCTGCGTATCCTTGTTCCACTGCTTCTTCATGCGCTAATAAAGATGCTGCGTAGTTTCCACCAACTTTTGCTTGTCCTGTACCATGGGCTGCTGCACGGTCGTATTTCGTCGTAATGAAATTGACAGGTTTCATTCCGCCTTTGAAGTATGCTCCAACAGGAGATACAAAGATTACAAATAAGTATTCAGGAGCTGGACGAACACCTAAGTTAGCACCAACACCAATTAATAATGGGCGCAAGTATAAAGATCCGCCTGTACCATAGGGAGGAACGAATTCTTCATTTGCCAGAACGACTTTTTTCGCTGCATCGACAAAGAAATCAGTTGGAACTTGTGGCATCATGACACGATCTGCTGTTCTTTGTAAACGCTCTGCGTTTTGATCAGGACGGAATAAAACAATGCGATCGTCTTTTGTACGATATGCTTTCATTCCTTCAAATGCTTGTTGACCATAATGTAAGCAAGCAGCAGAAACATGAATTGTCAATGTATCTTCATCAACGAGTTTTCCCTCATCCCATGCGCCATCTTTCCAGTGAGCTACGAACATTTTATTTGTTTTGATGTAGCTAAATCCTAAGTTTTTCCAATCAATATTTTGTGTCATTGTACTTTGCTCCTTTCAGCGTGTGTTTCGATGCTTTAATCATATCATATCATGCATTGATATGAAAATTTGATTTTTATCAAGAAAAATGTTTTCATTGAATATTTACAAGTGCGCCTTTCTTTTTTATCGAAGGTTTATTCATTTTGAATTTACTAAACCGCACAATACTATATGTTTCAGCGTTGTAAAAAAGAATTTAGTTATACACATTTTCTGCATGTAATAATTTCTAGTTATCTGAAAACAAATATTATTTTTATCAGGCGAACCTTTTCAGCAGCTTATGCATCAAAAAAAGGGCCTACGCCCTTTCGTTTATTGGAATATGGATTCTACTTTCATCTTCAAATTCTACTTGATAGAGAATGAGAGGATCTTTTCCTTCTTCTTTCTCCCACTGGTCTACCGCAACCATGCCGTTTCTTTCTGCGACGCGGATTGAACGGGCATTCGTATTATGTATAATCGATACGACTTCTTTTGCTTTGAGTCTTGCAAAGGCATATTCTCTGCATGCAATGGCCGCTTCGATGGCATAGCCCAGTCCCCAGTACTTGCGGTTGAGGAAATAGCGAATCTCAAGTCGTTCTTCGCCCTTCCAATCTTGCATACTGAGACCGCATTGTCCAATCATCGTGTTGGATTCCTTCTCGATGACAGCGAATAAACAGTATCCGTACTGCGCATAGTTTTTCTTTTGCGCATCAAGCCAAGCTTGGACCTCGTCATCGGTCATAGGACCGTCATAGGCAAACATCACTTCATCATCTTGCATGATTGCTTCAACATCTTCATAATCATCTTGTATTAATTCTCTTAAAAATAATCGATGCGTTTCAATGAACATACGGTTGCCTCCATTCAAAGTTATTCCATTACTCATTCTTATTATATATGAAAATCCAACGTTTGGGAAGTTATCCGTTAATTATTTTTCTTAATGAATTCACAGAGTGAAAAGCTAATTGTATGATAGTAGTGTATAATAATATCAACTGAAGTGAGGTGTTTTTTATGAGAAAGAAAATTTGGCTCTTTTTATTTATCGCATTGATGTTCCCTGCATTTGCAAATGCAAATCAAGTGACCGTCGAACGGATTGCTGGAAAGGATCGGTATCAGACATCCCTTCGGGTAAATCATTCCTTCCAGGCATCTGGTATCGCAGTAATCGTCGGTGGATCAAATTATCCCGATGCGCTCAGCGCAGGGCAGTTGGCAGGCGTTCTCAATGCACCTCTCTACATTCAACCGAAAGATAAAATCTCCGATGGTTTAATCGAAGAATTAAAACGCATTGGCGTGACCCAGGTGTATTTGATTGGAGGAGAAGCAGCACTCTCCAAAGCCATGGAAAAACAATTGCAAAGTGCAGCTGTCGGTCTCTATGTCGAACGATTATCTGGTGCGGACCGGTATGAAACCTCCGCCTTGGTTGCAGAAAGAATGCGGCTGATGCGCGGTATTCAAGCACCTTTGTATTTTGTCAGCGGCGAAAAATTCCCTGATGCACTTTCAGCAAGTCCCTTTGTTCATCAAATGCGGGGAATCCTTCAATTAGTTCCTCACAACTTTTTATCGACTTTTGAAAAGGCGACAATTATCGGTGGAGAAAATAGTGTGGCAGCATCTGCACTTCCTCGTATCGCAGGGTCTAATCGATATGATACGTCGTACCTTCTCGCAAAAGAGTTTACGAAAGGGGATACAATTATCCTCACCGATGGCGAATCTTACCCCGATGCCCTCTCATCGAGCGGTTATGCTGCCATGGTTGACGCCCCAGTGCTCCTCGTACCAAAATCTGGTCTTACGGAGAATCAATTGAACCTCATCGAAAACCAATTCAACCACGTCATCATTATTGGTGGGGAGAATGCTCTTCCTTATACGATAGAAAATCAAATTATCGAAGATTCATTCAAAGACACAGAAACACCGACAACGGAACCCGTCGTTCCATAAATGAAAAGACTAGGCTCAAAACCTAGTCTTTTTCATTCTCCGCAGTGTTCCATGGCATTTGCCACAGCGGTATTTTTCTGGATACTTCACAAGTTTAGACATACGCATGCGATGAATCTGCATTCCACAACGATCACATTGAATCACGTACGGATATCTGCTTTCTTCGATCTCTTTAAATGTCGAAGTAATCGAATAGCCCCTTTGGTTGAGTACCTCTACTGCTTTTTTCCACACGGGACCATGGTTCATGGCACCTTTGACTAAATGGCAGGCTTCATGGGCGATTACGTTTGCGATTAATGCG
Organism: uncultured Peptostreptococcaceae bacterium; assembly: GCA_945910665.1. Classification (GTDB taxonomy): domain Bacteria; phylum Bacillota; class Clostridia; order Tissierellales; family Peptoniphilaceae; genus JAAYQA01. Next base: position 2,624 of record CAMDZK010000038.1, on the reverse strand, counting down.
TCCTCTTCTTTTTCCAAGACCCACTTGCTAATCCCTACGCGGTACAGCCCGTTGGATAATTTTTTACAACTTCCTAATCGAACAGTTGCCCTCTCATCCACGACGACTGTGGACTCATGGGGTTCAATCGTAAATCCTGCTTCCTGTAACTGGAGCACTACATCCGCCAATTGTCTATCCAGCACTTTCAAGGGAGCATCCTTTCAATATTACTGGTTTCATTCTTCGTCCCCAATATTTAATTCTTGCAACTCTTCGTTTTGTAAAACCACACCATCGACATATTCATCGCTTCGGTTCACCAATTCTTCGTAGGCATTCACTGGATAAAATCCGATGGTTCTATAGGAAATATAGTTATCATGATCATCAAAGGACGATTGATACATGTGATCCATCCATATTCCGTTGCCTTCAGGTGAAATCAAAGCTCTTGGCTTGTACGTCCGATTGGCTAATCGATACGATTGTAAAAGCGCTCCTGTTTTTACGTCGAGCAAATATCCATAGTGGAGACCATCGATACTTTTAATCGTCAGGAGAAGTTCTTTTTCTGGTAAATACCGGTCTTGTTCATCAAACTGAACACCCATTTCCTCGCGTTTTTCAGATAAGGTAACATCTTCCCCGACCTTTTCAAAATCTACATAACGTGAGATGACATTGTTGTATTCTGTAGTCAGATGAATACCATCTTCTTTGCTTTCTATATCAAGGGTCTGACCAGGAACGGAGCCTAATTCGCTTCCATCATCAATGGCAAAAACTGTGCTAATCCCTTCAGAATAATTAGCCACTAAATAAGTGTTCGTCGCGTCGATATTAATTCCTCGGAGAATTCCTTTGGCGATGACGACTTCTTTCGCATTTCCCGTCGCTACATCATACATCGTTACTGTGTCGTTGGCTGTTGTCATATAGACTTGGGTTCCGTCTTCTGAGAAGCCATAATAGAAAGAGACCATCGGTGCTGGGATTTGATAAATGACCTCTTGGGTTTCAATGTCCATCACAAACACTTGAGAAGAGATTTCATTTCCGTCAATGTCTCTTAATGTATCAAGTCCAGCCAATTTTTTTCCGTCATTGGAAACAATATAATTGTTGGTATCAAAAACGTAGTTGTAATCAGTTGGGAGAGCATCATTTTTCAATTCCGTCATTCGTTCGCCAGTAGCTGCATTCATCAAATAGTATGCCTTATCGTATATCAAAGCATAGGCCTGATTTCTAGATACACCGATGATTTGTCCATCTTGATAATTCACTTGGGATGCGCGGGCAAAGTCTAAGAGTTTCACAGTTTGATCCGTCAAGGATAAAACAAGAGCTTTTTCTCCTCCTGGCACATTGTACACGTACTCTGGCGTACTATTTTGATCCCCTGGAATTTCTTCGATGATCCGATCTTCTTCTATGACAATAATTGACCCACCCTGCGTGAGTAAAATCACGCGGTTTGTTTCAACATCTGCGGCAATATCAATAATCGAATCGGTGGAGACCATTGTGTCTAGCACTGTTTTGCCCGTATTCGCGTCAATTTTTAAGAGTGATGCACCATTGCCCACGTAAATATAATCACCGACTTCTGCTAAATGCAGATCCGATTGGACGGAATAGAGTTCAGCATCACTCGTAAAGAGTACTTGATCGGTTTTTTGATCATATTTTTGCAGTCCTAGCCCGCCCAAAACATAGAAGGAGTCACTGATGCTGCTTTTAACTGCATCCTTGTATGGGACTTTATAGGGACCTGACAAGATGCTTTCCGTTTCCGGAATGGCTTCTGTTTCTGCAAGAGTTTCCGTATCTCCCTCTTCCGTTTCTTCATCCATGGAGAGAGTTGGTGTATCAAAATCGAAGGGGTCCATGAGTGGATCTTCAAAGATTTTGATTTCTTGCCCGGTTGTTAAGTCATATTTAATAAGGGACGCATCTTCTTGATAGGTATTATAGATGACCCATAGAAATTTGCCTTCATCATCCGCCACGACGCGTTTGATATTGTTGCGCATGGACATGGCATTTCCAATGGGTTCTAGGGTTTTTGCGTCATAGCGTTGGAAGACATACTCGTCGATGGTGTCATAAATCACTTCGAGGTACTGACTCTCATTTTGGAACTTAATATACATGACATTTCCCGGAGTGATGGTTTCTGTGATTTTTTCCATCGTATTAGCATCCCAAAGGATAATTCGATCATCAAAACCACCTGTGACAAGGACGGAGTCATCTTCCGCGTATTCCACGAGTTTAACTTGTTGTTCGTGGCCCGTTACGCGATGGAGTTCGTTTCCGTTTTCTAAACTCCACACGCCGACGGAATCATTCCCTACCCCTGCAGCAAAGGACTTTTGGCTTTTGTTGATATCGAGAAACGTGTATCTGTTTTTTGTCGAGATGACGCGTTCGAAGCCCATCGCACTTCGATTGAGCGCATTATTTAATATCTCTTCATGATGCTGGCGGAGAGGTTCATAATTTTCCATGTCTTCATCTAAATCGGAAAGTGCTTTGTTGGACACGAGAATCGCTTTGTATGTGTCGCCACTATCTTGTAGAGTGTCCGCTTCTTGCAACAAGAAGGAAGAACGGTCTTGCATCGTTTGTCTTTTTGC
>CAMDZK010000037.1 GCA_945910665.1 uncultured Peptostreptococcaceae bacterium | reverse complement strand
CCTATTTTAGAAATCTTAAAGCATGGAACTCTGACCATTGGTTTTATTGGTCTTGCCGAAGCGCTAAAAGTTCTCACGGGACATCACCACGGAGAAAGTGCAGAATCCCAAGCTTTAGGCATCAAAATTATCCAAGCCATGCGGGACTATACAGACGATTTAAGTGAAAAGACGAAACTGAACTTCAGCTTAATTGCAACGCCAGCAGAAGGTCTCTCTGGACGTTTTGTGGCCATCGATAAAAAAGAGTATGGAATCATCGAAGGTGTGACAGATAGAGAATACTATACGAATTCCTTCCACGTGCCAGTGTATTACAATATTTCCGCCTTTGAAAAAATCAAAATCGAAGCACCCTATCATGAACTCACAAATGCAGGGCATATTACCTATGTGGAATTAGATGGAGATACAGCACTCAACTTGCCCGCTTTCCAAGCGATTATTCGCACGATGAAAGAAGCAGGCATTGGATACGGTTCCGTGAATCATCCCGTCGACAGAGATTCTGTATGTGGTTATGTGGGAACGTTATTCGACATGTGTCCAAAATGCGGACGTAAAGAAGATGATGGACCCAAATTTCAAAGGATTCGCCGTATTACAGGATACCTCGTTGGAACAACCGATCGTTTCAACAATGCAAAAGCGGCGGAAGAAAGAGACCGCGTACGCCATGGCTTCTAACTTTAAAGAAGTGCTTGACATCAAAGAATTGAACGGCTTTGGAGTACCCAGTACCCCAAAGCCATTTCTTTCTATGGAAGGTTCTTTGCAATTGGCTGGAATTGTAGAAGGCTCCATCACCGATGGCCCAGGCTTTCGCCTCACTCTCTTTACGCAAGGGTGCCCCCATCACTGCGAGGGTTGCCATAATCCACAAACCCATGCATTTTCAGGCGGAACAGAAACAAGTCTCGAAGACGTATTAACGATGCTCACAAAAAATCCGCTGTATGCAGGGGTAACTCTCTCTGGTGGTGAACCCTTTTGCCAGGCAAAAACCCTCGCTAAATTTGCAAAGCTCGTCAAAGAAGCGGGTTATTCCGTCATGACCTACACTGGATACACCCTGGAAGCATTACTGGAAGAAATGGATGCAGACAGACTTGACCTGCTCAAGTATACAGACATACTCGTGGATGGGGCCTTTGAAGAAGAAAAGAGATCACACGAATGTTTTTACAGAGGTTCTATGAATCAACGAATTTTTGTAAAAGACAAAGGATTGAATTCTTGACAAAAAAGAACGTCAAGTGATAAGGTAGAAGAAAGTAGGGGAGCTCACATGGGCTGAGAGGACGCAAGTCGACCCTTAACCTGATACGGATAATGCCGTCGTAGGGAGAAGAGTGAAATCAAGACGACCGCAGTGTCGTCTTTTTTTATGGAGGAAATGAAATGGGAAATGTGCTAAAAAAGGTAAGAGAAAATAATCCGCTCATCCATAACATCACAAATGTTGTCACCATCAACGACGTAGCTAATGTGCTCTTGGCCTTGGGAGCATCGCCCATTATGGCGGATGAAGTGGACGAGGTAGAAGAAATTACGAGTATCGCCCAAGGTCTTTTACTCAATTTGGGCACGTTGAATCATAGGACAATTCTCGCCATGCTAAAAGCGGCGAAAAAGGCGAAGGAAAAAGGCATTCCCATTGTGTTAGACCCTGTGGGAGCGGGTGCATCCACACTTCGCACGAAAACTGCAAAAGAGATTGTCCGAGAAATCCATCCTACTTGTATTAAAGGTAACCGTTCAGAACTTTATGCACTTACCCATGGAGTATCCCATACAAAAGGTGTGGATGCAGCCGAAGAAGACCAAAAGGGTAATATCGAAGACCTGGTCAAAGAAGCAAAACATTTTGCGAGAGAATTAGGCGCCATTGTCGTCATTACAGGAGCCGTAGATGTCGTGGCAGATTCTGAACATGCGATCGCGATTCACAATGGGCATCCCATGATGGCAAAAATTACAGGAAGCGGGTGTATGCTCGGGAGCGTGATTACAGCTTTTCTCGCTTGTGGAGAGGCTAACATAGAGACGGTTGCAGAAGCTAGCATGCGTTTTGGGATTGCGGGAGAAAAAGCCTATGAAAAAAGCAGCGGTCCAGGCAGTTTTCGCCATTGTCTGATGGATGCAGTCGCCGCACTCGTGGCAGAAGATGTAGAAAAGGAAGGACGCTATGAATATCGATAAGAAAGATTTACTTCTCTATGCCGTAACCGATTCCATGTGGACAGGAGAAGAAAGCTTAAAAGAACAGGTGAAAAAAGCCCTCGACGGAGGCATCACATGTCTACAACTGCGAGAAAAAGAGATGCCAGAGGACGAATTTATACGAGAAGCAAAAGAAATCCAAGCACTTTGCAAGGAATATAAAGTACCTTTCATCATCAATGACAATGTGAATGTGGCTCTGGCCGTTGGTGCAGATGGATTGCATATTGGTCAAAATGATGGGGACATTCCAACGATACGAAAACAAATTGGGGACATGATTTTAGGGGTATCTGCCAAAACGGTAGAACAAGCTGTGTATGCCTACGAACAGGGTGCAGATTACCTGGGTGTGGGAGCGGTCTTTCCAACCTCCACAAAACCTGACGCAACGGGCGTGTCAAAAAGAAACGTACGCGCTATACGGTCTGCCGTGCCGATTCCTATTGTTGCCATTGGAGGGATCACCCAAAGCAATCTTACGGAATTGCGTGGCCTTGGACTGGATGGTGTCGCCGTTGTATCTGCAATTTTTGGCGCAAAGGATATACTGGAAGCAACGAAAAAGCTTAGGGAAAGTACGAAAGAAATCTTTTGGCAGCACAAACTGCCCATTGCCTTGACGATTGCAGGGAGCGATTCTGGGGGAGGAGCAGGGATTCAAGCGGACCTAAAGACCATGACAAACTTAGGTGTCTTTGGGACTAGTGTTATTACGGCAATTACAGCGCAAAATACAAAAGGCGTTACAGATATTTTTCCAATTCCAGATGAAGTGGTTCAAAGCCAACTGGATGCCCTTTGGGATGACCTCATGCCGGATGCGATTAAACTGGGCATGCTCGCATCGCACACATTAATTGAATTGATTGCTCATCAATTGAAAAAATCAGCCCACATTCCCGTCGTATGTGACCCAGTGATGGTATCGACCAGTGGAGCTACGCTCATCGGAGAAGAAGCGCAAGAAGCGTTGAAACAGCATCTTTTTCCTTTAGTTAGCGTAATCACTCCCAACATCCCAGAAGCGGAAGTTCTCACGGGGATGCGCATCCAAACGCCACAAGATATGGAGACTGCAGCCAAATTCTTATATGACACCTACGGCTGTGCCACTCTTGTCAAAGGGGGCCACAAGATGAATGATGCCAATGATTGTCTCTATTCAAAAGGAGGCATCACCTGGTTTTATGGGGAGCGCATCGATAACGACAACACCCATGGCACGGGATGTACATTGTCGTCTGCCATTGCTTCGGAACTCGCAAAAGGACTCTCCTTAGAAGAAGCCATTCATTATGCGAAGAGCTATATTTCCATGATTTTATCTGCCCAATTGGACTTGGGAGATGCAAGTGGACCGATGGATCATGCTTTTACTCTCTAGTGAAATAGGGTATCATGAGAGGTAGAAGTGGAGGAGCACAATGAGTAAAGCAGACCAAATTTTCAAAGAAATGTGTAAGACGATTATTGAAAATGGCGATTCTTCGGAAGGACAAATGGTGCGCGCAAAGTGGCCCGATGGTACGCCTGCCCATACGATTAAATCCTTTGGAGTAGTGAATCGCTACAATTTAGCGAAAGAATTTCCCATTCTCACCCTACGCCGTACCTATTTTCGCACAGCCATTCAAGAGCTGTTGTGGATTTGGTCCATGAAGAGCAATAATGTGAATGATTTAAAAGGAAAAATTTGGAACGAATGGGCCGATGAAGACGGCTCCATTGGAAAAGCCTACGGATATCAGCTTGGCGTCAAACACCAATATAAGGAAGGCATGTTTGACCAAGTGGACCGGGTCTTGTTTGATTTGAAGAACAATCCCTACAGTCGAAGAATCATGACAAACATTTACGTCCATGAAGATTTGCATGCAATGAACCTGTATCCATGCGCTTATTCCATGACCTTTAACGTCACAGGAAATAAATTAAACGGGATCTTAAATCAGCGAAGTAACGATATTTTAGCTGCCAACAACTGGAATGTGGTCCAATATGCAATCCTCATCCACATGCTCGCACAAGTGAGCGGATTGGAAGTAGGTGAGTTCGTCCACGTCATCGCCGACGCCCACATTTACGACCGCCATATACCCGTCGTCAAAGAGCTAATCGAACGAGAAGAAAAACCTGCACCAAAATTATGGATCAACCCCGATGTAAAGGACTTCTACGAATTCACCGCCGATGATTTTAAATTAGAAGGCTACGAATTTGGCCCCGATGTAGGGGAGATTGAGATAGCAATATAGTCGCCTTTGACGGAGTGATACAGCTCTTCTAGCCGAGATACACGCCTGCGGCCCGAGATGGCGCCTACGGCTAGAGAGAAGTGGAAGAGACTGGTAGAAGAGATAATTACAAAGGAAGAGATTATATAAAAATGGGACTGGAAAAGCACCAGTCCCATTTTTGCAACGCAACCGCCACTATCGTGCCACCCAGCACTCCACTTTAATTTTTAAAAATGCATGTCATTAAAAGAATTATCTGAATAGCCCACATCGTTTTAATCGATACTGTTGCGTGTTGGGCACGGTGGAATGTTCGCTTACGCGAACGAGTATAATCCGACCTTTACACTTAACACAGGCGAAGCCGGCATCTCGTTCCCAAAGGGTAGATCACAGCCGAAGGCGGCATAACCCTGTCGACAGCCAGCTGCTTCGCAACATTAGTGTAGAAGGTTATTATTGTTTTTCTGTCAATTCTCCAAAGAAATCATAGCCGTAGACTTCCGTGAGTCGTACCTTTACAAAATCCCCAATTTCCACTTCCTCATTCAAATACACATAGGTATCGACATCGGGGGCGTCTGATTCCATTCTTCCATAAAACCAATCTTCTTCCTCGTCGTATCCGTCAATCAAGACCTCTACAACTTGGCCCACTTTCTTTTCACTTTTGGCAAAGTGAATTTCTTGCTGCAATTCCATTATTTCTGCAGCGCGTTCTTTTTTTACTTCGTCGTCAATTTGATTGTCCATTCTCGCAGCAGGGGTTTCTTCTTCTTTGGAATAAGGAAATACACCGAGTCGATCAAACTGCATTTTCTCCACAAAGTCTAATACATGCTGATGCTGTTTAGCCATTTCTCCTGGGAAACCCGAGATCAGCGTCGTGCGCAGTGTAACCGAAGGCATTGCCTCTCTCAATTTCTCAATCACAGTTTCAATTTCTTCTTGGTTTGTGTGGCGGCCCATGCGACGTAAGACCGTATCGTCTGCGTGTTGGATGGGCATATCGATATATTTGCATACTTTTGGCAGTTTAGCCATGGCTTCGATGATTTCATCGGTGATTCGCTCAGGATACGCATACAAAATGCGAATCCACTCCACATCGAGTTCATGTAGAGCGTCTAACAAGGTCACAAGATTCGTATCGTCCAAATCAGTACCGTACATCGTCGTATCTTGGGCCACCAAAATGAGTTCTTTTGCCCCTGCAGCAACCAATTCTTTCGCTTCGGAAACCACAACGTCCAAGGGCACACTTTTATATTTACCTCGAATCGAGGGGATCACACAGTACGTGCATTTATTGTCGCAGCCGTCTGCAATGCGCAAATAAGCATAATGTTTGGGTGTCGTAAGCACACGGTCTGCTGGGATGACGACATCTTCTGTGGGAGGAAATAATGATGACAATGCATTGACATCAGATGTTCCCAATAAATGGTCAATTTCTGGAATTCCTTCCATTAACTCTTGACGATAGCGATTCACCATACATCCCATGACGACGAGACGTTTTAATGCACCTTCTTCTTTATATTGCGCCAATTGTAGAATTTCGTCGATACTTTCTTGGGTCGCATCTTCGATAAAACAACACGTGTTCACAATAATACACTCAGCTTCTGCTGGTTCATAAGTAATCGTATGACCCGCTTTTACGATATGCGCCAAAGCAATTTCTGCATCGACTCGATTTTTGTCACAACCTAAGGTCTGTAGATATATTTTCATGAATTCTCCTCATTTACTCTATTCTATCTATTATTGCATGTTTTTGCGATGGGTGGCAAGAGGCTAAGTTTTTGGGTATATATCTTAACAGAAAATAAGATGTGAGGAGGTACGTTATGGAACCGCTCGTTTTACAAACAAGTAATATGGATGATTATGTACTCAAACACGAAGGAAAAGCAATTGTCGATTTTTGGGCCGATTGGTGTGCACCCTGTCGAACGATGTCCCCAATCTTTAATGAGCTGGCCAAAGAAGCGCCGGAGGAGATTGTCATCGGAAAGGTGAATATCGATACCGAACCTGAACTCGCGCAGCAATTTGGTGTGATGAGTATTCCGACCATCATCTTTTTCGAAAATGGACAAGAAGTGGACCGTATTATCGGTGCAGTACCAAAAGAAAAAATTAAACGATTCTTTTAAAAGGAGAGAACGATGAGTATTAAAGACATTAAAAACAAACTAACAGACGCAATGCAAGATGGAAAAGACGCGGCAGAGCAAAAAGCAAAAGAAGCTCAAAAGGCAGCGGACAAAGCAGCAAAAGATGCAAAAAAATCCGCTGACAAAGGCGTAAAAGAAGCAAAGAGCTTTGTAGGAGATAAAACCGAAGCTGTAAAAGATGCCGCTGGTAAGGCAAAAACTGAAGTAGGAGAAACCGCGAAAGACATTGGCGAACTTGCAAAACAATTTGTCGATTCTCCAAAGAAAACCGTCGAAAAAATTTCTAAAAATTTGAAAAAATAAGCAAAAGCGTGGCGCAGCCACGCTTTTCTAGTAGGATTCACATCTACAAAGCTTTTATAAGTGGTAACGATGTTTTTAAAAATAAATCCAATTCCACTGAAAAAAAGAATGAAAGAAATCGCATACGATTATCTTTTCATCCTCTGTTATCTCATAGGGCTCTTCGTCCTCGCCATGATTTTTTATTCCATTGTCTTTCGTGGGATTCCTGAAATGGAAGAATCTGCAGCGCAGCTGGTGGCCACTATGACATCAGTCCTTCCTATCATCTTCATTTTCTCATACTTAGACTTTACAAAAAATGGGAGTTTTGGAAAAAGAAAAGCGGGACTCCAAGTGGTGTATCAAAAGAAAACAATAGGGGCGAGCCTCCTAAGAAATGTTGTGAAATTCATTCCTTGGCAACTGGGGCACATGGGTACAATCCACGGAATGTATTCGGAGGAACCTACTGGTGCAATTCTTTTATCTGTGACGAGTATTTTGAGTGCACTCGTCTTATTTAGTATGGCCACATATAGAAAGGATAAAAGGCATTTGGGAGATTTCATCGCACAGATGTAAGTCCAAGATATTTCGTAACCAGTCAATCCAATGAAAACAAACAAAAAACGCGCCATTTCGGCGCGTTTTATCGTATTCTTATTTTGCTTCTTCGTAACGTTTTGCAGCAGCATCCCAGTCGATTACGTTCCAAATATTTTTCAAATAATCTGGACGTTTGTTTTGGTATTTAAGATAATATGCATGCTCCCAAACGTCAACTCCCATAATTGGGTATTTGCCATCAGTGATTGGGTTATCTTGGTTTGCAGTTTTTACGATGTCAACTTTGTCGCCATCTTTTACAAGCCATGCCCAACCAGAACCAAATTGTCCAGCACCCGCTTCTTCAAATTTCTTTTTGAAATCTTCAAAAGATCCGAATGCTTCGTTGATTTTTTCAGCAAGCGCACCAGTAGGTTCGCCACCTTTATTTGGTCCTAAGATTTCCCAGAAAATATTGTGGTTCAAATATCCACCACCATTGTTGCGTACAGTTGTACGAATATCTTCTGGAACTTCGTTTAAGTTTTTAATGACTTCGTAAATGTCTTTATCCGCTAAGTCTTTTCCTTCAACGGCAGCATTGTACTTGTCAATATACGCTTGGTGATGTTTTGTGTGATGGATTTCCATCGTTTCTTTATCAATGTGTGGTTCAAGTGCATCGTATGCATATTTAAGTTCTGGTAATTTAGCAGTCATTGTTCATTTCCTCCTTCAAGGTTTCATTTATCTAAGAATAGTTGCATCGTTTCGGTATAGTATATATACCACAAATTCTAAATGATAAACATTATCATTTAACTTCCTTCTAAAAACGTATTTTAAGAGAAGAAATTGCGTGCTATGATAATACAAAAGGAATGATGGTTTCGGCCAAAACCGCGAATCAAAGCTGATAACTTCTGCATAAACGCAGAAAGTGTCAGCTTTTTATTTTGGAGGAACATATGATGCAACCGCTCGCCCTCATTTTACTCATAGACATGGCCTTTGCCACAGCATTTCAAAAACTGGAATTACCAAGACTTATTGGGTTATTTCTCACTGGAATTCTTCTCGGACCATATGTATTGGGATGGCTCGATGCAAAAATACTTTTGATTTCAGAAGAACTGC
>CAMDZK010000036.1 GCA_945910665.1 uncultured Peptostreptococcaceae bacterium | reverse complement strand
TATCTTTAATCGCATCATATCCCAAGACGCGGTCGAGTCTTGCTTTTTCAACGTTCATAACCTTTCCTCGAAGAGGCAAAATCGCTTGCGTTCTTTTATCGCGTCCAAGTTTTGCTGATCCACCGGCGGAAAGTCCCTCGACTAAGAAAATTTCGCGAAGTTCTGGATCTTTTTCTTGGCAGTCTGCTAATTTTCCAGGAAGGGCTGTATTTTCTAAAAATGTGCTTTTTCGTACGGTTTCTCTTGCACGGCGGGCAGCTTCTCTGGCGCGGGATGCAGAAATTCCTTTTTCCACGATAATTTTCGCCACTTTTGGATTTTGTTCCATATAGGCAAACAATTCTTCGTATAAAATGGAGTCAACAACACCACGCACTTCACTGTTTCCGAGTTTTCCTTTTGTTTGACCTTCAAACTGAGGATTGGGAAGTTTTACAGAAATAATGGCGCTTAAACCTTCCCTCGTATCTTCTCCGGCTAGATTATTTTCTTTTTCTTTTAAGAGATTGAATTTTCTCGCATATTCGTTAATCGTTCGCGTCAAGGCAGAACGAAATCCCGACAGGTGATATCCACCATCGGTTGTGTGAATGTTGTTGGCGAAAGGTAAAATGTTTTCGTTATATCCATCGGTATATTGGATGGCGATTTCCACTTCTACGTGTTCTCGTTGTCCTTGAATGTAGATGACTTCTTCGTGGATATTCTTTCTGTTTTTATTAACATATTCAACGAAGGACTTAATTCCACCTTCGTAATAGAATTCTTCTTTTTTAGGTTCTTCCCCGCGTAAATCTTCTAATGTAATGCGAATGCCTTTGTTTAAGAAGGCCATTTCGCGAAAACGCGTGGCTAATGTATCGTAATCGAATTCGATTTCGTCAAAAATTGTTTCGTCGGGATAAAAGCGGATATAGGTTCCTGTCGTATTTGCTTTGCCAATCACATCGAGTTCACTTATTACTTTTCCTTTGGCAAAGGTCTGTTCATAGGTATTTCCGTCACGTTTTACGCGGGCGATTAATTCATTGGAAAGAGCATTGACAACAGACACCCCGACTCCGTGGAGACCCCCGGATACTTTATAGGCGTGGTTGTTGAATTTTCCCCCCGCATGGAGAATGGTAAGAACCGTTTCCAATGTGCTTTTCCCAGTTTTTGGATGCACTTCCACTGGGATTCCCGATCCATTGTCTGTGACAGAAACCGAATTGTCTTCGTGTAAGACGACATTGATTGTGTCACACACTCCTGCCAAGGCTTCATCCACACTGTTGTCGACGACTTCGTACACCAGGTGATGGAGTCCTTTTGTCCCCGTGGATCCAATATACATCCCGGGGCGGAGTCTTACGGGTTCTAGTCCCTCCAATACTTGTATGTCTTTGGCACTATAATCTCTATTTTTTTTGACCATATTTACAACCTTTCTTTAATGAGTACGCTATTTTCTTTTAATGTCCACACTTGCGCTTTTTCTTGTTCTTTTTCGATGGCGTCAGTCATAGTAAAAAAAGCTTGTTCATTGATTTTTTCTTTGACGAGTTCTTGCCTTTTTGGGTCAAGTTCAGAAAAAATATCATCAAAGAGTAAGATGGGATTTTTCCCTGTTTCACTTTTTACAATTTCTGCTTCCGCTAGCTTTAATGACAAGACCGCCGTTCGCTGTTGCCCTTGAGAACCAAAAAGCCGCAATGGTTTTTCATTGACAAAGAGCGCTAACTCATCTTTATGTGGACCTCTTCCCGTATTCTTATATTGGATATCCTTATCTAAATGGGAAGAGAGAGTTTCAATCCATATTTGTTTTTGGTTTTCTTTATCTTCATCATAAGGAATGTCGGCTTCATAAAAAACTGTCAGTTTTTCCCTACCATCGGTTACTTGTTCGTGAATTTTTGGCGCTATTTCTTGGAGTTTTTTCTCCAGTTTTTTTCTTTCATCGACAATGCGCATGCCTAGCTGGATGAGTTGATAATCCAAGGCATTTAATTGGGTCATAAAATGTCTATCTTTTGGTTGTTTTAAGAGCGTATTGCGATGGAGAATATAACGTCTATATTGATAGAGGGTGTCCATATAAATTTTACTACAACGGGCGGACATTTGGTCCATCATTTTTCTGCGGTAGTGGGGTCCTTCTTTTACAATGCGTAAATCTTCCGGTGTAAAGGAAGTGACTGGAAAAAGTGACGTCCATTCCTTAATGGATTTCATTCGCTCGCCATTTAAATAGAGTTCTTTATTCTTATTTCTAAAAATTCGCACATCAATATCATAGCGTTTAAAATCTTCTTGTACTGAAAGGGCAATTTGTGCATTTTCTTTTCCACCTTGAATCAGGTCTTTTTCTGTTGCCGAACGAAGATAATCGCCACCAAGTGCTAAATAAATGGCTTCTAAAATATTTGTTTTTCCAATGGCATTTTCACCGCGAATGTACTGCAAACCTTCTGTGGGTGAAAATTGCAATCGTTCATGATTTCTAAATTGATACAGGCGAATGTCTGTAATTCTCATTTTTCTTGTTCAATAATAAAAGTGTCTTCTCCGAAAGTGACTTCATCACCAGGATAGAGTTTTCTTCCCCTACGCGTTTCGATTTCTCCATTGACCATCACTTCTTCCTCTAAAATGAGCATTGTGCTTTCTCCACCCGTTTGGGTGAATCCTGCAAATTGAAGCGCTTGGTCTAAACGAATAAAGGGTGTGTATATTTCTAATTTCATCGTGCACCTTGTCCTAAGCGTACGGGAAGAACGAGATACGTGTAGCCTTCCTCTTCATCGGTGGATGTGATTAATAGCGGTTTTAATGGACCACTAAAGGATAGTTTCACCGTTTCCGCTTGCACTTCTTTTAATCCTTCGAGTAAATATCTCGCATTGAAGGCGATTTCTAATTCTTCTCCTTCTAAACTTCCATAGACCGTTTCAAACACTTGCCCCATTTCCGTATTGGATGTAATGGAACAATGGTCATCTTCTAAATGAAGTTTAATGAGATTTGCACGTTCTTCTCCTGAAAGAAGCGATGCACGTTCAAAGGCATCGTATAGTTCTTTTCGATCTACAGTAAAAAATACATTGCTCGTCGTGTTTAACAAAGGTTTATAATCGATAAATTGACCATCTAAGAGTTTTGTCGTAAAGGTCGTATCGCCTAAATAAAATTCCATATTCCTTTGATTAGAAACAATAGAAATGAGTTGATCGTCGTGGGCGATTTTTTGAATTTCTTGCAACGCACGTCCTGGAATAATAAAAGACACGTCTTCTTTCAGAAAGGGAAGTTTCTTTAAAGCGATACGAAATCCATCGAGGGCCACTAAAAAGAGACCATCTTGGCGCACATCAAACAATACGCCGCGTAAAACGGGTTTTGAATCGTCTTGTCCCGTAGCAAAAATCGTCTGACGGACTGCTTGTTTCCAATCTTTGGCAGAAATTTCCATGGAAAACTCTTCTTGAATCGATGGCATGGGTGGATATTCGTCTGGATTGTAACTCACTAATTGGAACTTCGAGTTTTTACAGATGATTTCCACTTGTTTTTGATTGCCTTCCACATGCACGGTGTCGTTGGGAAGTTTTCTTGTTATATTGGCAATCATATTTCCCTGTAATACAATGCGTCCCTCTTTATGGACTGTGCAGGGAACTTGCGTGTGGATGCTAATTTCTGAATCGGTGGAATACAAATGTAATGCTCCGTCTTTTGCTTCAAATAAAATTCCATCAAGAATTTGGATCGTATTTCTTGCACTGATGGCCTTTTGGGCAATTTGTATATGCTTTTGCAAATCCTTTTGCGAAATTGAAAATTTCATACGGCCTCCTTTTGCCTAAATAAGAATAAGATTTAGTAGTTTAAGTAGTAGGGTCTGTGGAAATGTGGAAAAAGAGTGATTTTTTAACCATTACACACATTGTATTGTGGATAACTATGGGGATAAACCTCGTTTTTTATCCATTATTCTCCACTTTGCCTCGGAGTAATGCGACTTCTTGTGCAAAGGCAGGATCGGATTCCATATCCTTTCGAATTTTGTCGATTCCATAGAGAACCGTGGAATGGTCTTTCTCAAACTGAGTTGCTATTTTTAAGAGGGATAAATCGGTCAGTTCTCTAGATAGATACATGGCGATTTGCCGCGGATAGGCAATGCGTTTTGTATTCCCGGGCGACCATTTCGATGATTTTTTCTAAGGTGATGGGTTCTTTTTGGGCGATGCCTAGGGAGTTTTCTAAAGCTTCCGTTGCAGCGTCAAGCGAGATGGGAATATTTTGGACTTTACAAGATACGATTACTTTTGTCAGCGCCCCCTCTAATTCTCGAATATTGGAGGTGACGTGTTCTGCAATGTAGGCGAGTACTTCCACGGGGGCTTTTACGTGTTGTTGTTTTGTTTTTTCTTGGAGAATGGCGAGTCGAGTTTCGTAATCGGGCGAGCTAATGTCTGTAATGAGTCCCATTTCAAAGCGAGAGCGCAAACGGTCTTCTAACGAGTTAATGAGATGTGGTGGTTTATCACTTGATATGATAATTTGTTTATTTGCTGTATAAAGTTCGTTGAAAGTATGAAAGAATTCTTCTTGTGTTCCCACCTTTCCTGCGATAAATTGAATATCATCGACGACTAACACGTCAATATTTCGGTATTTATTGCGAAATTTCTCGTTTTCCCCTTGGCGAATGGAAGCGATCATTTCGTTGGTGAATTTTTCACTGCTCGTATACACGACTTTTAAATGGGGAAAGTTTTGTTTGATTCGCAGTGCACAAGCATTCATCAGGTGCGTTTTTCCAAGTCCTACGCCGCCATAAATGAACAGTGGATTATACGCTCTTCCCGGTTGTTCTGACACGGCCAAACTTCCCGCATAGGCAAGTTCATTGCTCTTTCCTCTGACAAAATTTGAAAAGGTGTAGCGATCGTTTAGCCCAGGGGGTAGGGGCGTTTCTTTTTCTATATTGATTTGTATTGGCTCTTTTTTTTCTTCGTTCTTATAATATTCAAAATCTTCCGATGTGGGTTCGATGACAATGAGTTCGATGGTCTCATGGGTTTGTTTTCGCAAATGATCGTGGATGAGATCGAAATAATGATTGAGAATATAGTTTTTAATAAATTGGTTGGGTGCTGCTAAGACGAATTTTTCTTTGTCCATATAAATGGGTTCAATGGGATGTATCCACGTGTTATAAAATATTGTGGATATCTCAGTTTTTAAGTCTTGGCAAATTTTTTCCCAAAGGGACTGGATGGCCAATAAATACACCTCCTTTTTACTTATTCAGTTTTCCTACAAAGTTTATACACACATTTATCCACAAACTGTGGATAACTTTTATC
The DNA here is from genome assembly GCA_945910665.1 of uncultured Peptostreptococcaceae bacterium. Lineage (GTDB taxonomy): Bacteria > Bacillota > Clostridia > Tissierellales > Peptoniphilaceae > JAAYQA01. Next base: position 3,390 of record CAMDZK010000036.1, on the reverse strand, counting down.
CCAAGGGTCTAAATATGAAAATTATGAGAAAAATTATGATAACTCACAGAATTCCACAGTCTATACACAGTATTATCCACAAGATTTGGGGATAACCCGCAAATTTGTGGATAAGTATATTTTCTGTGGAATTATCTACTTATTATTATATCAAAACACGGACAAAGGGACAAGTTATCCACAGCAAATAGCGGTTAAAATCAATGGATTAGGACAGTTTTATATTGACATTTAACCAAGGAAAAATTATAATGTAGGTTAGTCATTTGCGACAATCGAGAAACGGAGGTGGAGCGAAATGAAAAGAACGTATCAACCAAGCCGCAGAAAAAGAAGTAAATTGCATGGTTTTCGTAAGAGAATGTTAACTCGAGGCGGCAGAACAGTACTCAAAAGAAGAAGATTAAAAGGCAGAAAAGTTTTATCCGCCTAATGTAGGTATCAATGGAAAAAAAATTACGACTTCGAAAAAATCAAGATTTTAAAAAAGTATACAAACGAGGGAAGTCGTACAGAAACCGAAATTTTGTATTAATCACAAGACCCAATGGTCTTACAAATCCAAGAGTGGGTTTTTCCATTACGAAAAAGACCGGTAATAGCGTTGTTAGAAATCGCTTAAAGAGAAGATTACGAGAGATTATACGAATCAAACAGCACAATATAAAAGGGGCTGTGGATGTCATTGTCATCCCTCGAAAAAATATTTTAAATCTTGATTATCAGCAAATGGAATCCTCTCTTGTGCATGCGCTGAAACTTGCTTTTACAGAAAAAAAATCATCATGAATCGATTTATTTTAAAACTGATCCAAATGTACCAGAGATATTTCTCTGTTTCTGTTTTTGGTGGGGGAAAGTGTCGCTTTTACCCCACTTGTTCGCAGTATGCCAAGGAGGCCTATGAAAAATATGGTTTCTTTAAGGCTACCGGTCTCTCCTTGTACCGAATATTGCGGTGCAATCCATTGGAAAAAGGCGGATACGATCCGCTACCGTAGGAGGAAAAGTATTTGAACTTTTTACAAAATATTCTAGGAAATTTGATTCGCGTTGTGTACGAATTTTTAAACAACGTGATAGCAACAGAGCCAGAATCAATTTCTTTTTTAGCCATAGCCATTATCATTACGACATTCATTTTTAAAACTCTTTTGATTCCTTTGACTGTAAGCCAAATTAAGACGCAAAAGATGACGGCAATTATTAGTCCGAAACAACAGGAAATTCAAAGAAAATATAAAAATAACCCTGAGATGATGCAACAAAAGCTCAAAGAGCTTTATGCAGAACATAAACACAATCCAATGGGTGGATGTTTATTACTACTCATTCAGTTCCCGATTATCATCGCATTTTTCCGTGTGATGCAAAACCCAGAGCTTTACATTTTTGGTGCGACGGGCGTGACTGATTTTGCGAAAAACTTCTTCTGGATTCAAGATTTAACAAAACCAGATCCACTGATTTATGGTCTTCCACTCATCAACGCAGTCACCCAATTCTTGTATGCGAAAATGACGATGTCCAGTCAACCCAAAACCGATCCAAAAGGCGATCCTCAAATGGCGCAAATGCAGTCAATGAATAGCATGATGCTCTATGGTATGCCTTTAATGATGTTTTTTGTGGCTCGTTCATTATCTGCTGGGTTGATTTTGTACTGGGCTGTGGGGAACGTAATTGAAATGTTCTACCGCTTTATTATTCGTAAAGTGATGGACCGAGATGAGGGAGGAACCGCCAATGAGATCCGTAATTAAAACAGCAAAAACAACGGAAGAAGCAATCCAAGCGGGTTTAATCGAGCTTGGCGCGCGCCGTGAAGATGCTTCCATTGAAATTCTCGAAGAACCATCGAAAGGTCTTTTTGGTCTGATTGGTGGAAAAGACGCTGTCGTGCGTATTTCTGTTGAAGATGACTTCAAAGAGGAACTTTTACGCGATTTACGTCTTCCCTATGTGGATCCAGACAAACCCATCGAACGACCCAAGAAAAAAGAAAAACCGGTGGAAAAATCTTTTGAAAAGCCAGTAGAGCAAGTTGAAAGAAAAGAAGAACCAAAACGTGAACCTATTGTAGAGCCTTTAAAAGAAACAGTTGAAGAACCAGTTCCGATGCAGGAAGAGCAAAACGAAATTCCCTTTGAGAAACCGGTAATCGACGATAATCCATTCGACGATGAACCCGTGAAAGAGAATGTCCAGGTTGAAAAGCCCATTGAAGAATCGATGGATGTCTATTTAAAAGAGGAAGAAGAATTTTCCGAAGTGGAAGAACCCACGCAAGAAATTGATATCGAAGGCGAACCGACGATTGAACTTCTCAAAGAAATGATTGCTCCGATCGATGCCAATGCATCCTATTCTGCTTATATTCGCAATCAGAATTTGCATATTACCGTCGAAGGACAAGATGAAGATAGCATCGGCCTATTAATTGGTCGACGTGGGGATACACTCGATGCGATGCAATATTTATTAAGTGTTGCTTCTCACAGAAAGCATCTTCCCTATCGAAAAGTGATTGTAGATATTAATGGCTATCGCAAAAAAAGAGAAGAAGCTCTCGTGCGTCTAGCCCAACGTTCCGCTCAAAAGGTGAAAAAATCAGGGAGAAATTTCCGCCTCGAGCCAATGAATCCCTATGAACGTAGAATTATTCATGCAGCATTACAAAAAGTCGAAGGAATTCACACGATTAGTGAAGGAAATGAACCTTACCGAAGAGTTGTGATTCGCGCCAATCGATACGAATAAAAGGATACCCGGAAACCATGTTTCCGGGTCTTTTAAACTGTGGAGGAAATGATGGAACATACAATTTGTGCCGTCGCCACTGCCATTGGGCAAGGGGGCATCGGCATTGTCCGAATGAGTGGAAAAACAGCCCTTTCCATTGGGAGAGAAGCCTTTCGTTCAAAATATAAGAAAGAAGAAACCCACCGCCTCATGGAATATGGGCATATTTTAAGTGATGAGGGTGACATTATCGACGAGGTCCTCTATTGCCCCATGCACGGACCCGACACCTATACAACTGAAGATATGGTCGAAATCTATACTCATGGTGGTGTGTTGGCCGTTCGAAAAGTATATGAACGCCTACTGCAATTGGGTGCACTTCCAGCAGAAGCGGGTGAATTTACAAAACGCGCCTTTTTAAATGGTCGCATCGACTTAAGCCAGGCAGAAGCAGTCCAAGAAATTGTGAGTGCTAAGAATGAAGAGGCGTATAAGCAGAGTCATCGTCAATTGGAAGGAAAACTAGCCAAGAGAATTCAACCCCTGTTTGACCAAGTGCTCAACATGATGGCAGCAGTGGAAGCATCCATCAGCTTTTCTGAGGATACAGATGACGTCCCATCTCTTGAGTCGCCCCTGCACAGA
>CAMDZK010000035.1 GCA_945910665.1 uncultured Peptostreptococcaceae bacterium | reverse complement strand
CAACTTTTTTTAATTGTAAAATACAATTTTATAAAAGAAGTGGGTATATAAAAAGAACACTTTAGGAGGAGAATATAAAAAAGAAATCCTATTTTTGTAGATAACTAAGTCATTTTCAGCTTATTTTAAGCACAAATCCATCAAAAAATTGTTGTGATGGTTAATCGTAGAGAGGGTATCAATGAAACACGAAGTAATTACCAACAGAATCTCTGATTCACAAACCAAAGGAGTGAATAATGAAGGATAAAAACCAAAGAGAAGAAAAAAGAGAGATCTTAATTGATATTATCGAAGATAATGAAACAGTACTATTTACAACTATTTCACTCAGCGGAAACATCCACTCTAGACCAATGAGCTATCAGGATGTGGAGTTTGATGGTGATTTATGGTTTATGACTCGCAAAGATACATCTAAATATGATGAAATTTTAAAAAATCCAAAAGTAAACATTGGAATTTTTGATGATTCTTATGCATCGATTGCAGGGACAGCCACAATTGTAGAAGATGATGCACGCAAAAAAGAGTATTGGAACAAATTTTACGAAAAATTATTTGACACGAATTACGACGACCCCATGCTCGTATTAATCAAAGTTCATGTAGAAACAGCAGAATATTGGGAAACGGGAAACTTTACAAAATCTGTTGTAAACTTTGTAAAACAAGTTGTCGGCAATGAAGACCATGTGAAAGAAGAAGACGATGTAAACGCATCCGTTGAACTATAGAAGACAATTCTAAGGCACTCGATGGAAAATCGAGTGCCCTTTGAATAAAGGAGAAACTATGAAAACAAAAGTAAATACGACGATGATTTTCGCCATGATTCTCTTTGGAATCACCCTCGTCATAAACTATCTATCCTCTGCTGGCATCTTATTTTCTTACACACAGCAAGAAGTTTCTGACATGTATACAAATGTATTGGCACCGGCTGGATTTACCTTCTCTATTTGGGGCGTGATATATATCGGCGTGATTTTAACGCTCATCATACCATTTTTAGGAAGTACGAGCCAAGCCTTACAAGAGTTGTATTTGAAAAAACTCGCTCCCCTGCAAATTGCTTGGATGATTCTGAATATTATGTGGAATATCGCGTGGACTTCCGATCAAATACTGATTGCCATGGTAGCTATTATCCTTTATACACTCGTGTTATTGCGCATGGTACAAGTCTTAGACCAAAACAAAACCCTAGCGTATGAGAAACCAGTTATGCTCTTGTGGCCCATCGGCCTGCATGCAGGGTGGCTTACCTTTGCTAGTTTCACGAATATTATGACACTTCTCGTAAAATCTGGATTTAATGGGGTCGGATCATCGGGTGTTACGATTACGATTATCCTGATGATATTAGCCGTGATTCTCGTCCTCATGATTTATAAACGCTTCGATAACGCAGCCATTACAGTCCCAGCACTTTGGGCACTCTTTGGAATTATTATGAAACAACGCCCAGGTTCCGACTTTGCCCATGCCAATACCATTGTGATGATTGCAGGAATAGTACTACTGATTTTTGCACTCGTAGTACACATTCGCTTCTTATCGGAACACAGAAAAAATCGACCAGTACACTAAAAAAGACGCGCAGGCGTCTTTTTTGATTGTGAATTTTTGTCAAGGTTCTACCCAGCAGCAGTTGGCAGATTGATACGTAAATGCATCCCTGCGGGAAGAGATGACGCCTGATCGCTAGTGATTCATGTACTATCGCAAAACCCCACAGTCACATGAAACTGCGACAGCTCCCCTATTGGGAGCGATTCAAACTACCCCAAATCTAAACTACGCGAACGCCCTTTTTCTCCAATTTTTCTACCGCTTCATTCCCGCCTTCTTCGTCGACACTTGCAGTTAATCCTTTCAGCACGGTCACCCCATAGCCTAAATCGACAGCATCTTTCGCCGTTTGGTACACACAATAATCCAACGCAATCCCTACTACATCTACTTGTTCAATGTCGTTTTCTTTTAAAATCCCATCCAAAGTCAGCCCATCTTCCGTAGTGATTCCTTCAAATCCTGAATACGCCGGTTTTCCTTGCCCCTTTAAAATTTCTACATCAAAAAGTTCTTTTGCCAGTGGTTCACAATACTCTGCCCCTTTGGTATCTGCAACACAGTGCGCCGCCCATGTATCGATAAAATCTGGGTCTGCATCAATAGCGATATGGCCTCCATTGGTATCGTCCGGCGTATGCCAATCTCGTGTCGCCACAATCAGCGCATAATCTTCTTTATGATTTTCGATCCAGTAATGCACATTTTGCGCTACTTTTTTACCTCCACCGCAAGCCAGAGCCCCTCCTTCTACAAAGTCATTTTGCACATCTACAACAATTAACGCTTTTCTCATAGTTCCTCCTCGCACTTTTCTTTAAGTGTATCATAACTCTATCACTTTTCACTCGCTTGATTTTCAGAAGTTGGGTTTAGTACTACAAGAAAGAAAAACGAATCTATGAAAGGAAGCTTCTGTTGACCTCCATCTCCTCTTACAGGATCAATACACTTGCTCGGTATTAATAGTCGTTCTCTTATCGCATTGCTTTGATAGTATAGTCTGATACTTGCGTAAAAATCTTTATTATAGTATAATAAAAGTAGATTTCGAGCATGACTTCCTGCAATGGAATATTGCCTATGGGTTTTATTGGAAACGATAAGGCCTCCCACTCTTTGGAAAGGAATCACATTTTTTTGTGTGACCCTTTCTTTTTATTTGCAGTCAGGGTCACGTGCCTTGATTTTTTAATAAATAGAAGGAGGTAATCATGGCAAATTCTACGTATACATTCAAACGTCTACGCGTCGATTTAACGGAAGAGAAAATTTACACAGAAACCATCGACGAAGTGGAGAGCAAAACGTTTATTGGCGGACGCGGACTTGGTGTCAAATGGCTCTACGACGCAGGTGTTGCGAAGGTCGACCCTCTGTCTCCTGAAAATAAACTCATTCTTATCAGCGGACCCCTTACAGGTTCCAATTCCCCTACAGCCGGACGCTATATGATCGTCACGAAACAGCCACTAAACGGTCGCATCGGAAGTTCAAACTCTGGTGGTGTTTGGGGTGCGAAGTTAAAGTATGCAGGTTATGACGCTATTGTATTTGAAGGAAAATCGGAAAAACCCGTGTATCTTCTCGTGGATGGCGATACAATCGAATTAAGAGATGCTACAGATTTATGGGGAAAATTAAGCACTGAAGTTGATGCAGAATTGAAAGAGCGCCACGGCAGCGACTCCTCTTCCCTCTACATTGGACCTGCTGGAGAACACGAATCTCTCTTGTCGTGCGTAATGAACGATAAAGATCGTGCTGCAGGACGCGGAGGTGTTGGTGCTGTCATGGGTTCGAAGAACTTAAAAGCTGTCACTATTGTACAAAAAAATGGCGTGGCTGAACCGTACGATAAAGACGCCATGATGGAAGCCTTTAAAGCATCCATGGCAAAAATTAAAGAAAATGAGGTTACGAGCACTGGTCTTCCCACGTATGGAACGGCGATTCTCGTCAACATCATCAACAGTATTGGCGCTCTTCCCACCAAAAACTGGCAAGAATCCTACTATGAACAAGCGGAAGATATTTCCGGTGAACGCTTGGCAGATACTTCCTTAGTTTCTAACTATCACTGCCACCGCTGTCCCATTGGCTGTGGTCGTGTCGTAAAAATTGACAATCGTGAAGTGGGCGGCCCCGAATATGAAACCATATGGGCATTTGGTTCTGACATGGACAACAATGACTTAGAATCCATAAACTTGGCCAATGAATTATGTAACGAATACGGTATGGACTCTATTTCTGTACCATGTACAATTGCCGCCGCGATGGAATTATATCAACGTGGACATATTACCGATGCAGAATTAGAAGGTCTACCAAGTTTAGCCTGGGGCGATGCAGATGCCATCGTGGAATGGACGAAGAAAATTGGGGAAGCGGATGGAGAACTCGCCACACTCATGGCGGATGGATCTGCCAAACTCTGTGAAAAATACGGCGCAGAAGAATATTCTATGGCCTCAAAGAAAATGGAAATGCCCGCCTATGATCCACGCGCAGTGCAAGGAATCGGCTTAAACTATGCCACATCCAACCGCGGAGGCTGTCATGTAAATGGCTATACTATTTCTCCAGAAGTATTAGGACTTCCAGTCCAAGCAGATCGTACCGTCACAGAAGGAAAAGCGGAACTCGTCAAAGTCTTCCAAGACTTAACCGCAGCCATCGATTCCTTGGGTTTATGCTTGTTTACATCCTTCGCCTTAGGCGCGCCAGACTACGCTGCCCTATATAACGCGGCGACGAATTCATCCATTACAGGCGATGAACTCATCAAAGCTGGCGAGAGAATTTACAACTTAGAAAGAATGTTCAATCAAGAAGCTGGCATGGCATCGGGAGAAGATTCTCTACCCAAGAGAATGACCGAAGAACCCATTGCAAATGGCCCATCTGAGGGCATGGTCTCTAAAATGGACGTTATGCTACCCAAATACTATGAAGTACGCGGCTGGAACGAAGGCTTCCCCACAGAAGAAACCTTAGAACGACTCGATTTAAAATGATTACCGTTAAACTCTTCGCCTATTATCGTGAAGGCCGAGGAATGGAAGTAATCGTCGATGAAACCAAATACCCAACCCCAAAAGATGTTCTAACTCATTTGGAATTACCACAAGTGGTAGGAATCTTGTTAGTGAATGGGTTTCATAAGGAATATGATTATCCGCTTCAAGATGGAGACGTGTTATCGTTGTTTCCATCGGTAGCGGGAGGATAGCCGCGCGGGGCGCGGAGTTATGCGCGCCTGCGGCGCGAGATGCCAGCTTCGGTGGATAGAATTAAGAGATTATAAAAGAGGATGATCAGTGATGTTCATCCTCTTTTTGGTATACTATGATTCGGTTTTAATTGGCAATAGCAAACCTTCTCTTGATAAGAGAGGGTGGGCCAGCGGGATTCTGTACAGATTTGCGGCTTTTGTAGGATCGTATGACCCCAAACACTTTGAAGGAATCGCACAAAAGCTTCCCTACCCAATTGAACTGGTCACCTCTGGCATTTTCTATACGACTCCACAAAAAACAAAAGTAGTAGAGCAATTAGGGCTAAAAAACATCCGATACTATCAAACTCTTGTCAATAGTCCCGCTTATACAAACGACGAGGTAGAAGAACTTGTCGAAGGCTATGATAAAGGTGGATATGCCGCCATCATTGCCCAAAAATAAAATGGAGGAACGCTCCTTTGGAGTCGTTCCTCTTTTCCTTTTTGCTCTATTATTGGTACTCTGTTGGAATCTTAGTTTTTGCACTTGTATCATATCCCAATTCGAAATAGTGATTGTCATTGTAATCAAAGGTTTCAATGATATCCAATCCTAATTTATCCACATGCGCCTTTTTAGACCTTCCATTGATTTGGTTAATAAAGGTGAGCAAAATGGGAAAACGAGGGGCCATAGTCTCTCTGGAAAGTTCAAATAAATGATACAAAACCTCTCCATTTCGATACGGTTTATCAATACAGATTGGACCATATTGATAGGAGTTTTCCATATCTGCTTGTTGCCCTTTGTATTGAACATTGGGTAAATCCTTAATCATATGCCTAAAAAATGGCCATTCTGACCAATACTGCCAGGACGCTGCAAGCGCATACCCGATCACTTTGTCTCCATCAAGAGCCAAGGCCACCCCATTTTCATCTTCAATCAAACGGGTAAATTGTTCTTCTGTAATCATCGTCGTCACAAAACCATCGGGCTTGTCCTGCGTTGAAATCTTAGATACATGATATTTTTCTTGGAGAACTAAAATTCCATAGATATCTTCTGTTGTCGCATTACGGTACGTATACTGCATTATTCATCCTACTTTCTGAAATGATTCGTTCTTTTATTTATACCCGAAGAATCATCTTGTGATAAACCAATTCACTGTAATCATAATATTTAATCACTTCCTCCAAAGCTCATCACTACGCATTTCCACTTGAAATAATATCTATGGATTCATTCAAAACTCATATTTTTATTATTGTCCGCGTAAACAGGGCGCTGTTATGAGGACAATGGTACTTGAATAATTCTTTTTGTATATCATGAGTGATTAAAGAACTTCTGCGTTTACTCGTCCTACCCACCTATTCCAGATCCACCGCCACTTCATAATGCTCTTGCACATTTATTCTACGCAGCACATTCTTTTCTACGTTTCCTTCCTCCATCAAAAATTGTACGAGCAGCGCCAATTGTCTTGCTGAAATCAGCATGGGCATGACGACAAGATTTGCTACCTTCTGCACTTCTTCTCCATCGGGATAGATTTTTTCCATGCGGTTTTTGTCAGGTGTCAAAAAAGCAACTTGTCCATCCCAGTTCCCGATGGCGCCATGTATCAGTGGCACATGCAGGTGGATGGCAATTTTTTGGAGAACTTTTCTCGATTCTATGTTATCGAGGCCGTCCAATATAATATCTGCTTCTTGTAAAAGTAGCGCATCATCTACCTTTTTAATTCTTTTTTGATGGGCTGTGATTTTTGCAGTACTATCTATTTCTTCCAACATTCTTTTAGCGACGTATACTTTTGATTCACCTAATGTGTTTTCTGTCGCAAAGAGCTGTCGATTCAGGTTCGATTCTTGAAATACGTCGTCATCGATGATGATGAGCTTTTTAAATCCCATGCGAAGAGCGCCTTGCGCTAAATATCCGCCCAAGGCTCCAATCCCCACAATCCCAATGGTAAAAGATTGCATTTTTTTCTGTGTGGGTTCATCGATCAGTGGTTTGTTTCTCTCATAGCGCATCGAGACTTTATCCTGTAATTTATTCGCCATAGACAAAGAGGGCTTTCCCATATTCTTCTTCACCAAAGTGACGAATGAGATTTTCCACTGTCGATTCTAAGAGCCATTTTCCAAAGTCGTCTGCTTCTCCAGATCCTTTGGAAATAACTGTAATGTCTTTTCCACTTTCTTTTTGGTATTCACTTTTTAACGCTTGCATCAACCCAGTATCTGCGATGGAAGTAGTAGTAATGATACGCATAGTCCGTCCTCCTTATGTTTCTTATTTTTACATATATACCCAAGGTTCTCTTATGCAGTCATAAAAAGGATTGATATTTTTATAGACGGTTGCATTCATACATAATCGTAACTCTCATTCTTTTACTGAACTAAAAAAGCTAGAATGCATTTGCAACCTAGCTTTATTCTTACATTTGATTGTCCGGTCCCTCCATCCCTAAAGAACCCGCCGCTCGTAAACCCTGCCCGAAAGACGTTGAAGGTAGAAAACATAAACAAATCAATCAAAGACAGAGACTCACGGAGTTATGTATAATCGATGTAAAATTTTATGATTCTGAGGTACGGAGCAAAGCGTGGTTTTGCCGTAGGTAAAAAATCATGGAAACAAAAATCATCATGGTCGAAAGGATAATGAGGGAAGTGGATACAGTTCTTGGAATTTTCTCCCAAAAAACATGAACGATCATCGTACCGTATAACAAAGCCGTTGCCACTTTCCCATGCCAGCGGGCTCCGTAAACAGTGTTGTTTTTCTTGAAGACGAGATAACCAGAAATCAACATGAAGATTTCTTTGACGACCATAAGTGCAAGCGGGATGAACATGAGGGGAAAGCGCATTGCCAAACAAAACAATACCGTTGCCTGGGTCAATTTGTCGGCGACCGGATCTAACACTTTTCCAACATCTGTAATCATATTAAACCGTCTAGCGATAAACCCATCCACTTGATCCGTAATACCAGAGATGATTAATAGAATTCCCGTCGTACGATTGTCCCCTTTTCCTAAATAGAACCACACGATGAAAGGAATCATGCACAAGCGTAGCATGGAGAGTACATTGGGAATCGTGAATATTCTCTTTTGCGGGTCGCGGGTCATGAAAACCACTCCTTTCTATTGTCTCTATTATAATACAAATATAATACAAAAGTTTCGCAATTTCTTTACAACTGATTAAATTTGTGTAATAAGTATCTAGAATCCGAGCCAAAACATATAAAAACCAATCAGTAAGATTCCACTTCCCATGAGGATCTTTAAAACTGTAGAGATGGTATGGTATTTCTCATTTCCTTTGAGTTTTCGTACAAAACCTACAGAGGTTCCTGCAACGAGGACAAGCATACTATGGCCAAGAGAATACAAAAGCATGAGTACAACACCAAATAGAAAACTCCCTTCACCAGCGACAATCGCTAACAGTGCGATGAGAACTGGTGTGGAACAAGGCGATGCAAAGATGCCGCCCAAAATGCCGGCAATGAAAGCGCCAATAAATCCCCGTTGTTTATTTCTTCCTAATAAGTTCGCGGATGGAATGAAATTGAAAATTTCCCATGTTTGTAGTGCCATTAAAACCATGAGCGTTCCAAGGATCAGATACCATAGAGAGGATGTGGTTCCCACGAGTTTCCCAGCGGATGTGGCAATGACTCCTAAGGTAACAAAACTCACAGCCGTGCCCACAGCAAAAGTCAATGAGTACAAAAAAGCTTTTTTTGTATTTTTTTCACCCACTCCCCCTACATAGCCGATTACTAAAGGGATACTGGATAATGCGCAAGGGGTCATCGATGTAAGAATCCCAGCGAAAAGGGCTAGAATCGGTGCAATCCAAAGATGATTGCCAAACCAATCGCAATTTCAACAAGTGACATGAATTTTTGGAAGAACAATGCAACTTCCACGTTTGGAATCATGAATTCCATGATGCTACCAAACCAGCCTGGCATTTCTTTCAATACC
>CAMDZK010000034.1 GCA_945910665.1 uncultured Peptostreptococcaceae bacterium | reverse complement strand
TGTATTGGCCAAGGAAATGGAAAGTTACGCACTGTATATGAATGCTGCAGCGGCTGGGGTGAATGCACTTACAATTTTGACCGTATCCGATTCTCTGCTCCATACTGAAGAGACTACACCGGAAGAAAGACAGAAAAGTTTTACACAAATGATGGAAGTCGCCCTTGAACTTGCCTAAATTTTAGGGGAATTTATGATATAATAAGCTATCATATCCACTTTGCAAGGGAGGCATTATGAGAAAAATTGGTTTCATTACCTTTCTCATTTCATTACTCATTTTTGGAGGCATCTTTGCTGCCTCCAATTTTGCGTTGCCAAAAGTGCAAAAAATAAAAGTGGACGAAATCAAAGGGGAAGAGCTTGGTGAAGGGAATGTCATCGAACAAATCGTTGATGATGAGCTCTTGTTCCTCATTGCCGGGGTAGACGAAGAGGGAGAACAGCTCTGGTCTCGTACAGATACGCTCATGCTCGTCCATGTCAAATTCTCAACCGGAGACATTCACCTCATCTCGATACCAAGAGATACGCGCGTATTTATTGACGAAGAGCATGGTTACGACAAAATCAATCACGCGAATGCCTTTGGTGGCATGCAGTTGACGATGCGTACAATTCGTGAATTTTTGGGGATTGACCTAGATTATTTCATGCAATTTAGCTTTGAATCGGTGGAACATATTGTCGATGCATTGGGTGGCGTAGAAGTCGATGTGCCCGTGCGCATACGCACATGGAATCCGGATGTAGATTTACACCCAGGTGTGCAAAAAATTGATGGCAACGAAGCACTCATGCTTGCTCGTTTTCGTAAAGGCTATGAGAATGGTGATATTGGGCGCTTACAAGCACAGCAACATCTAGTTACACAAATTGTAAAAGAAATGCTGAAGCCTACCAATTTACCAAAGCTTCCAATTATGCTCGACACTTTTTATGATGAAGTACAGACAAATATTAGTTTTGCGAAGTTGAAAGATTTAATTCCCATGGCGACGAACTTCAGTTCCGATAAAATTCAAACGACGCATATTCCTGGGGAAGCGCAGGATATCGATGGCATTTATTATGCTGTGTACGATCAATTCGAAACACAAAAAATTGTGGACCAATACTTAAGTGAATATAAAATCGCTCCCGTGCACACGGTTGTAGAAGAGGTAGAATCCGATGGTTATTACGATGAAACGGAAGATACCTACGAAGAATACATGGATAACACCTATGAGGAGCCTTCGGTTGAAGAACCTTATGTGGAAGAAGAGTATTACGAAGAATACAGTGAAGAATATGTAGAACCCACAGAAGAGTATGTAGAAGAATATATAGAAGAATCAAGTGATTGGGAAGAATAAAAACCGCCGTTTGGCGGTTTTTGTTTTACTTCATTTCAACTTTGTGGAAGACTTTCTTTCCTTTTTTAATGACAAAGCTTCCCTCGGTGTAATCGTCTTTTTTGACTACAAATCCTGGATCTTCAATTTTTACATCGTCGATAGAAATACCACCCTGTTCCACTAAACGTCTTCCTTCGCCATTACTTTTGGTGAGTCCAATTTCTTGGAGAAGAGAGAGAAGGCCGATTCCTTCTGCAGGAATTTCTACTTCTGAACTTGGCATATTTTCGTCGACACCACCGCCAGAGAAGAGAGCACGAGAAGTTTCTTGTGCGTTTTTCGCATCTTCTTCGGAGTGGATAATTTTTACGACTTCATACGCTAAACGCTCTTTTCCTTCGTTAATGCGTTCGCCTCCCAGTTTTCCTAATTCTTTACATTCTTCCGTTGGTACGAAGGTGAGTTGTAAGAGGAATTTTTCTACGTCGCGGTCGTCCACATTGCGAAGGTATTGGTACATTTCGTATGGTGTGGTTTTGTTTCTGTCTAACCAAACGGCTCCTTTTTGGCTTTTTCCCATTTTTTCGCCAGATGCGGTGGTTAAGAGTTTGAAGGTCATGCCGTAGACTTGCTCTCCTTCTACTTTACGGACGAGTTCCATTCCGCCAATAATGTTGGACCATTGATCACTTCCGCCCATTTGCATGCGGCAGTTATGGCGACGGTACAAGACTAAGAAGTCGTAGGATTGAAGGAGGAGGTAACCGAATTCAAAGAAAGTAAGGCCGTCTTGGAGTCGATTTTTGTAAGAGTCCATGGCGAGCATGCGGCTGACACTAAAGTGAACGCCCACATCGCGCATAAAGTCTAAGTATTTCGGTTCTAAGAGCCAGTTGGCGTTGTTATCAAAGATGGCTTTTCCTTCGGAAAAGTCTAAGAAACGGCTCAATTGCTCTTCAAAACAAGCGGCATTGTGGTCAATTTGTTCTTTCGTCATGAGCCCGCGCATGTCATTTCTGCCGGATGGGTCACCGATCATCGTCGTTCCAGCACCTAAAAGGGCAATGGGGCGATGGCCGTGATTTTGCATGCGTTTCATGACCATGATTTGGACAAAATGGCCTAAGGTGAGCGAGTCTGCCGTAGCGTCGAATCCGATGTAGAAGGTGAGCTTTGCGTCTCGTAATAATTCTCTGAGTTCTTCTTCATGGGTCGTTTGATCGAGGTACCCTCGCTCTTTTAATTCGTCTAATACTGATTGATGCATTTGTTATCCTCCTTTTTGAAATAAAAAAAGATGGCACAAAAGGGCGGATGTATCCGCGGTGCCACCTTCATTTATCGCTTCGATGTGATTTCGCTCCAATGTTGTATTTCCCTTTTTGGCATGTACGCTTTCATCAGCCGCGTACTTTCTACAGGCGCCAAGGTACTATTCATCTTCATTGCTTCCACTTAAACGAAACTATAACAGATTCATTTTTTATTGTCAAGAGTTGCTGTGCAAAGTCTTTCTACGCTAAAAGCCATCACGAGAATGAGAACGGTCCACACAAATTTGTCGTTAAAAAGGCCGTATTTACTGCTGACAAAGATATTCCCTAGGGCTATGGCTGCTGCGATGAAAATATAAACGAGCTCTGCGTGCTGTTCTTTTCGATTACGAAGCAAGCAGATGAGAGCCCCTAGAATGGTTGCTAGTGTCAACACAGTCTTCACAATCCCTCCTGTGAGGAGGTCGACAAGGATAAAGTTATGGGGGTTCATGTATTGGTCCGGTAATTCTTTCCAATACATTTTTTCGATGATTGGTTTGGTATGGGGCGTATCGTACAAATCCGATGCATAGGAGCCACCGCCGCCGATGATTTTATTGAGCGTGGGTAAGTTTTTGTAGGCGTCGATTGCCAATCCCCAGATGACTTCCCGTTTTCCCAAAGCTTCTTCGTCGGTCAAAATTTCTTCTACAGGTTTTGCACCAATGATGTTAATAATATCTTCATTTTCTTCAGTGAGTGCTTCATAGCGTTCCGTCGTCGTCTTGTTATACATAAATGTAATGCCTGAATAAATTCCCACAATGAGCACAATGGAAGCGAGAAATCGGACAAAGCCCCTTTTATTCTTTTCCTGAAAATAGGAGATACATTCATAAATGACGGGAATAAATAAACATGCCAGCATCATGAGGTAAGAACGTCTTGACCCAGATAATGTCACTGCACTGATCGACAGGGCAGAGCATAACACGAGCCAAAAATAGTAGATTTTCTTCGGTCGATATTCTCTTCGCAAAAAGAGGAGGAGAATAAAGTACGAAAAGATGACGACGATACTAAACTGGTTATAGTCTTCAATCATGGACAGGCGTCTTGCATAAAACGTTTGATGAAAAATCGTGTGGTACACATAGGCATATACAGCTGTAGCAATAGCGGTCACCCCGATTGTCAACAAAATGCGCTGGACTTTTTTACGGACAGGAACATCTCCATGGACACCTACCAAATAATAGGCGGTGCATAAGAGGATCGCAAGCATGCTGAGGATTGTCACGTATTTGGTCAGAGCAAAGGGGATGTCTTTGGTATAGAAGAGGCTAATCACATCAAATGCCAAGTACAAAAACGTAGGAATGATTGCCAAACGAATTGGTTTTAGCGCTTTTCCGATGGAACTAAAAAAATGATGGATAAAACTTTTTCCGCCCACAATCATCTTTCCTACGATCAAAAGTCCCAAGAGCCCCAAGGTAATTTTATAGGGTGTGATGAAAGTGATCATGGGCATGTGGAGGGCAATTTCCACGATGACAAAAAAGAGACTGAGAAGGAGTAATTGTTCATACAATGTATCAAATTTTTTCATAAGGACTCCTATGGTAGTGCGGGTGCTGTCGTTGGCAGTTGTGGTTCTCCGACGATGTTAAATTGCTCGTAGTCGGTACTGTACTGCATGAGATAATGGGTTGCGTCTTCTTTGGTTCGAAGGAGAAAATACGCGTTTTGTATGCGCATTTCATGGCGTTCCACGACAAAGCGGATGCGAAAATCAATGTCGTCAGCATCCATTTCCACGACATCCTCTCTTGTGAGTGCAACCTTTTGGAGAAGTTGGTCAAAATAGAAAGGATTTGCTTCTTCCAATCGAGATAAGTCATCTAATTCCATCGAAAAGATATAGTTTTTTTCTGCCTCTTGGAGTTCCATTTCAGGCGCCAAACGGATAAATATTTCTTTGGCTTTCTCGTAAGGAAGATTCGCTGCAGGGTGCGCTGGTTTCATCTCCCAAGGTCCGTACTCAATCGGTGGTGCGTTCGTCGTTGGGTCTTCTCTAAAAGCTTCAAATTCCTCGCGAGTTTGGATGCGAGAATACTCTGAATAATACCCCTCATCGTTTTCGAGGAGTTGGACAAAATAAAAATTTCTCACTTCTAAGGGATCTAAAAACGAGGTAGACCCACTGGAATAATCGTAATTGACACCGTCGATTTTTCGGTGTTCTAAACGATAGGATTCAGTGTCTGTTAATTGGGTTTCCTCATTGTGAACAATGGACGTTTGTAGGGAACTTTTTTGAACAAAACTTTCTATACCCGGGGGGGATTGCTCCACTTTATCCATGACTTCTTGGGTGGTGAGGTTCATATTCACTTTATTGGGTTGTACAAAAAATACCATCATGAGAATGGCAATAATGATGCTGATGTGATGTGCTTTCATAAGGACTCCTTACTTCATAACATTCAGTTCTTAGTATACCGCAATTTCACTTTCGTGTCATTTTCGAAGGGAAGGGTTCAATTTTTACAGAAAAGGCCATTTATTGCTAATCTTTGCGCATTCAATTATAATAATAAGATGAATGAAATACGCTAAGGAGATTGAATCGTGAAAGAAAAATTTTTGAAAAAAATTGAAGCAATGGACGCCAATGTCAGCGTGGTGGGACTTGGGTATGTAGGTCTTCCACTGGCGGTTGAAAAGGCGAAAGCTGGTTTTATGACAACGGGAATCGATGTGTCTCAAAATAAAGTGGACCGTATTAATCGCGGCGAAAACTACATCGGTGATGTGGACCCGGCGGTTCTTAAACGACTCGTTGAAGAAAAAATATTAAAGGCGACGACGGATTTTTCCGTTATTGCAGAGATGGACTTTGTCATTATTTGCGTGCCAACTCCTCTAGATAACCACCAACAACCAGACATGAGTTTTATTGAGTCATCCGCCCGTGCAATTGGCGAGCATTTGACGAAAGAAACCCTTGTTGTTTTAGAAAGTACAACCTATCCAGGCACCACAGAAGAAGTATTAAAACCGATTTTAGAAGAAAAAAGCGGTCTTGTTTGTGGTGAAGATTTTTACTTAGCTTTTTCTCCTGAACGCGTAGATCCAGGTAATAAAAACTATACAACGAATAATACACCAAAAGTCGTGGGTGGTGTAACGGTTGATGCGACAGAAGTTGCAACGGAATTTTACCGTTCGGTTCTCGCCAGCGAAATTTACCCTGTGTCTTCCCCCGCGGTTGCAGAAATGGAAAAAGTGTTGGAGAATATCTACCGCTTTGTCAACATTGGATTGGCCAATGAAATGGCGATTATCTGCGAAAAAATGGGAATCGACGTTTGGGAAGTAATCGACGCTGCTAAAACGAAACCCTATGGTTTCCAAGCCTTCTATCCTGGCCCTGGGATTGGTGGGCATTGTATTCCGCTGGACCCCTATTATCTTTCTTGGAAAGTGCGCGAATACGATTATCAGACCAAATTAATTGAAACTTCTGGGCAAGTGAATAGTCAAATGCCTTTGTATACTGTGGAACGCGCGTCGAAAATTTTGAATATCGACAAAAAACCATTAAATGGCTCTAAAATTTTGCTTTTAGGTGTCGCATATAAAAATGATATCGACGACTTACGCATGAGTCCAGCACTCGATGTGATGAAAATTTTAGAAGAGCATTTAGCAGAAGTTGATTATTATGATACCTTTAATCCAAGTTTTACCGCGCATGATGGTACGACGAGAGAAACCGTGAAAGAACTCACGGAAAATGTGTTATCTTCCTACGACTTGGTTATCATTACAACGCATCATTCCAATGTGGACTACGATTTTGTCATTCAACACGCACAACGCATTTTTGATACGAGAAATGCTTTAGGTCGCTGTGACGAAGAGCATATCCACAGACTATAAACACATGAAGCACGGGTTTCCGTGCTTTCACCATTTGGAGGGCTGTCATGAACATTTTACAAATTAATTCTTATTTTGCTGGCAGTCCATTTTACGAAGACTTGTACAATGAGATTGCAGAACTTGGCATCAAACAAACCGTGTATGTCTTTACGCATAAAGGCAATGTATTGGATCAAACCTATGATGATAAGGTGCTCCTACGCAGACCATACCGCTATGCGGACCGCTTTGTCTTTCCAAGAAAGCACCGCCTTGTCTACGACGATTTGACAGAGAATGTGGATGTTTCATCCTTTGATTTAGCCCATGCCCACTCGTTGTTTTCCAACGGACGCATTGCGATGGAATTGAAGCGACAGTATGGCATTCCTTACGTTGCAACGGTGAGAAATTCAGATGTCAATGTATTTTTTAAATACGCACTCCATTTGCGAAAGACAGGAATCGAGATCTTAAAAGAAGCTGCACAACTCATTTTCCTTTCTAAAAGTCATCGAGATGAAGTGTTCAATCAATATATCCCCGAAGAATTAAAAGAAGAGTTTTTACAAAAGACCCATCTCATTCCAAACGGAGTGAACGATTTCTGGAAAAAGAACCGATTTAACGGGAAAACGGCACAGGTGCACGAACCCTTGCGCTTATTATTTGTCGGAAATATCGACCGAAATAAAAATTTGCTCACGACGGTGAAAGCGTGCGAAAAACTCATTCAAAGAGGATGCGAAGTCACGTATACCGTGATTGGCAAGGTCAAGGTGAAGGCAATTAAAGATGTATTGGATCAAAAAGGTTTTGTGACTTATCATCCTTTTACGAAAGATCGTAGAGAACTCATCGAAGTGTACAGAAACCATGATGTGTACGTCATGCCTTCGAAAACAGAAACCTTTGGCATCTCTTATGTAGAAGCGATGAGTCAAGGACTGCCCGTAATTTACACAAAAAAACAAGGTTTTGACAGCCATTTTGACGATGGCGATGTTGGTTATGCGGTCACATGGGACCAACCAGAAGAAATTGTCCAAGCGATTTTAGCAATTTTAGAAGATTATCCTGGGTTTATGCGACGCGCTCTTGAAGGCGTGGACATTTTCGATTGGCCCAAAATTGCTGTGCGTATGGCAAATGTATATGAATCTGTGAGGGAGATGCACCAATGACACCATTTATTTCCGTGGTTATTCCCGTCTTAAATGAAAAAAACTATATTGAAGCTTGTCTTGAATCTTTACTCGAACAAACCTATCCCAAAGAATCCATGGAGTGGATCTTTGTCGATGGGATGAGTCATGATGGAACGAAGGAAATCTTAGACCAGTGGCACAAAAACCACCCTGGTTTGATTAAAGTATTTGAAAATCCCCAAAAGACCGTTCCATTTGCCATGAATAAAGGCATTGTAGAATCCAAGGGAAAATATATTGTCCGCATGGATGTCCATAGCTCTTATTATCCTGATTATATTGAAAAATGCGTCCATTATTTGGAAACCACCGCTGCAATGAATGTCGGCGGCATGGCAGAAACCAAAAGTAGAGGAGCCATGGGGGCGATCATTACAAAAGTTCTCAGTTCACCCTTTGGTGTGGGGAATTCCCAGTTTCGCATTGGGGGAAAAGGTGGGGAAGTGGACACAGTACCCTTTGGTGCCTTTCGGCGAGAAGTGTTTGATCAGGTGGGTTTGTATGACGAGAGGCTCACGAGAAATCAAGATAATGAACTCAACTTTAGAATTAGAAAAGCAGGCGGGAAAATTTTATTATTTCCAGACATTCGCTTTATCTATTATGGACGTGAGACGGTTGCAAGTTTACTAAAAATGGCACGGACCAATGGCTATTGGAATGTACTGACGATGAAAATAATGCCTGGGTCCATGGGATTACGCCACTTTATTCCCTTCTTATTCTTGCTGTCGCTCATCGTCTTGCCTCTTCTTGGATTGGTCCACCCTTTCTTTTGGTGGCTTCTCCTCGTAGAAGCAATCCTTTACCTTGCCTTGGCTGCGTATTTCAGCGCAAAACAAGCCGATAATAGCAAAGAATTTTTCTGGATTCTCTTCTTATTTCCCCTGTTTCACATCCATTACGGATGGGGGTCTTTAAAGGGAATCATCCGCACTTTTATTGTACGGAATGCATGGAGTGAGAGGAACGAAAGATGACTGAAATTTTACAAATTTGCTCCTATTTTATTGGATCTCGATTATACAGTGAAATGTTTGCGGAATTAGACCGTAGAGGATTCACACAAGAAGTTTTTATTCCCATCCATACGGAAAAGCTCCGTGGTGCGAACGCTGTCCCTGA
>CAMDZK010000033.1 GCA_945910665.1 uncultured Peptostreptococcaceae bacterium | reverse complement strand
TTATTTTATATCCCATCGTGATGGTGATGATTCAAAGTGTGAGGATTGATGGAGCCTGGGATTTTCGTTATTACAAGGATTTGTTTTCCACAGGGACCCCACTTCTCATCAATAGTTTAAAAGTCTCTGTACTTGTGACGATGCTTTCTACAGTTTTTTCCATAGCAGTGGCATTGGCTGCCGTATTTACGAGAAAAACCTTGTCGAAAATCATTCAACTCACCCTTTTGTTTACAATGATTTCCCCTCCTTTTGTCACATCCATTGCCTATATAAGCTTATTTGGTCGCAGAGGATTTATCACCAATAATCTTTTGGGACTTACCTTAAATCCGTATGGATACTGGGGAATTGTCGCTATGCAGACCTTGGGATTTATTTCCCTAAACGCACTGCTTTTATCTGGTGTGATACGAAATATTGACCGTGCTGTCATCCTAAGTGCAAAGGACGTGGGGGCGCCTACGTCGAGCATTATTAAAGACGTCGTCCTTCCGATGATTAAGCCAGGCATTGCCGTTGTCATAATGCTTACATTTGTTCGTTCGTTAGCGGATTTTTCCACGCCAACAATTATCGGCGGGTCTTACAGTACCCTTGCCACCGAAGCGTATATGAACGTGGTGGCCTACGGGAATGTGACTCGCGCCGCTGCTATGAATGTCCTCCTCTTTTTACCAGCCCTTTTCGCCTATCTCTTGTATCGCAACTATTTAAAAAACACGCAAGTCGGCTCTGATCGTCTTGTCATTGAAGGCCCGCTTCAACTTGAGCGCACAGGCTTTTTATATTGGTTGACTGCTGGGACTGCAGTGTTTTTTGTCCTGGCACTACTTTTACAGTACGGGTCAATTTTCCTCACCGCCTTTACAAAAATGCGCTTTGGCGAAATGTTCTTTTCTCTCGACAATCTACGAGAAACTCTCCCCTATATTTCCACGACTTTTGTTCGGTCAATTGCGTATAGTTTGATTGTCGGTATTTTTGGGAGTTTGCTAGGTTTCTTGCTTTCCTATTATTTAGTTCTACGGAAGAAGAATTGGTTGTCGGCCATCGATTTTATCGCTACGATGCCTTATATTATTCCCGGGACATTTCTAGGGTTAGGATACATTTTCGCATTTCGCAATCCTCCCCTTCGTCTCGTAGGAACTGCTGCCATCGTCATTTTGAACGTCGTCTACAAACAGCTGCCGTTTTCCACAAAAGTGGCACAGTCTTCTATGCTGTCTGTTGGAAATGATGTCATGCAATCGGCGACTGATTTGGGCGCACATCCTATCCAATCGTTGAAAGACATCGTCATGCCCATGAGTAAATCGGGCTTTTTAGTCAGCTTTATCAACAACTTTTCATCGACGATGACGACGGTAGGATCCATCATTTTCTTGGTGTATCCAAGCCAAAAATTAGCGACACTCATTATGTTTGATGTACTCCGATCAGGTAAGACCAGAGTTGGTGCCGTGATTGCGGTCCTTCTCATGCTCATTGTGGTTGTCGTGAATCTATTATTTATGCTCATATTGAAAGGAAAGAAAGATGTTTCTAGAAATCCATAATCTCACAAAACAATACGGGGAAGTCTATGCGGTGAAAAACCTTTCCTTCTCTGCCAAAGAAGGTGAGCTCCTCTGTCTTTTGGGTCCCAGTGGCTGTGGAAAAACAACAGCCCTTCGCGCGGTGGGTGGATTTTTAGATTCCATGGAAGGAAAAATCATTTTAGATGGTGAAGACATTACTAATCGACCCGCCCATCATCGCCCTGTCAGCACAGTGTTTCAGTCCTACGGTCTCTTCCCCCACATGACGGTTCTGCAGAATATTATGTACGGTCTGAAATTCACAAACACCAATAAAGCAGAAGCAGGAAACCGTACAAAAAGGATCATCGAACTCGTTCGATTAAATGGCCATGAACACAAATACCCTTCCGCATTAAGTGGTGGGCAGCAGCAGCGGGTCGCCTTAGCAAGAAGCTTGGTCCTTGAACCAAAAGTACTTTTATTGGATGAGCCTCTCTCCAATTTAGATGCGCAGCTACGTCTGCACATGCGCGAAGAAATTGAACGCATTCAAAAGCATTTTAATTTGACGACGCTCTTTGTCACCCACGACCAAGATGAGGCCTTCGCCATTGCCGATCGTGTCATTCTCTTAAATCAAGGAGAGCTTGAGCAAGAAGGAACACCCCAAGAATTATACGAAACTCCAGCGACAGATTTTGTCCTCTCCTTTGTAGGGGCCAACAACCCTCTTGAAGGAAATGCTTACGCTAGGCCACAAAGAACCTACTTTTCTAATGAGGGAAAAGATGCAACCATCGAAAAAATCGAATTTTTAGGAGACCGCATCTTTTACTTTGTCACAATGAACGGAAGAGAATTCCAAGTTGAAATGCTCAACGATCAGCACATTATTCCAAGAAACGTCGGCGATACAGTGAAACTTGCCTTTGACGTGGACTATGTTGGGACACAAACCAATAAATAACCCTTTTTAATTATAAAGGACTCCTATGAAAGGAGTTCTGAGTCTGTTGACAAAGTCGGTCAGCTTGCGTTCCTTCCTCGGCACGCTCACGGCCGAGCACGGATGCTACGCACCGTGTTAGAAAAAATTACACGTCAAGATATGGCCTCGGAAGGAAGCTCCAGCTGATCGACTTTTCTACATTTAGGGTTTGTCTACACTCTGAGGACTCCTATGAAAGGAGTTCTTTTTCTTATGAAGAACTCGTTTTCACAGTAACCGTTTTTCACAGAAAAATAAACTATTATAAATCCACCAAAACGTTGTCTTAAAATGGCTGAATGGTGGTATTTAGCTGAATTATCTGTCATTAGACTATCAATTTTCTCGCAAATCTGTTATCATAGTAATCGAGGAATACGATATCAGGTCGTATACACCGAACATACATACTATATGGAGGTAGAGATGTACAAAATCGTAACAAAAGATGATTTGAATGATGCTGTAGTCCGCTTGGAAATTGAGGCACCTTTTGTCGCAAAAAAAGCAAAAGCTGGCCAGTTTATTATTTTCCGCAATGACGAGCATGGAGAACGCGTACCTTTAACCGTCGCAGACACAGATCCAGAAAAAGGAACGGTTACTATCATTTTCCAAAAAGTAGGAAAAGCAACTCGTATCTTAGGTGAGAAAAACGTCGGCGATTACGTGTTAGACTTTGTTGGCCCACTGGGACAACCATCTGAATTAGAAGGCTATAAATACGCATGCGTCATCGGTGCAGGTGTAGGTTCTGCCATCGCTTATCCTTCTGCAAAAGCGCTTCACCAACAAGGCACAAAAGTTGATGTTATCGCAGGCTTTAGAAGCGAAGACATCGTCATCTTAGAAGAAGAATTTAAGGCGGTTTCTGATAACTTCTATCTCACCACTGATGATGGAACAAAAGGACGCAAAGGATTTGTTACCGATCAATTAAAAGACTTAATTGATGCAGGAAACGACTATGACTTAGTCATCGCAATTGGACCTGCTATCGTTATGAAGCTCGTCGCAAACCTCACAAGAGAAAAAGGAATCAAAACACTTGTCTCCTTAAACCCAATCATGGTTGACGGAACGGGTATGTGCGGTGGATGCCGTGTTACCGTTGATGGCGAAGTGAAATTCGCTTGTGTAGACGGTCCAGAATTCGATGCACACCAAGTTGATTTTGACGAGTTAATGAAACGTAACTCCATCTACACAGATGTTGAAAAAGAAAAAGATCACGAATGCCGCATTGGCCTTGGCCAAGTGCAAGAATAGAATAAGGAGAATGTTCAATGGCAAATATGTCACCAAAGAAAAATGAAATGCCAGTACAGGACCCCCATGTCCGTAATGGTAACTTTGATGAAGTCGCATTAGGATACTCCAAAGAGCAAGCGCTTGACGAAGCACAACGTTGCTTAAAATGTAAGCATCGCCCCTGTGTCGCTGGATGTCCTGTAAACGTACAAATTCCAGAATTTATTAGTCTGATCCAAGAAGAAAAATTCGAAGATGCGTATCAAAAAATCCTTGAAACCAACTCTTTCCCAGCAGTTTGTGGACGTGTATGCCCTCAAGAAACCCAATGTGAAGGACGTTGTGTTCGTGGTATTAAAGCTGAACCTGTTGGTATCGGACGTTTAGAGCGTTTCGTTGCTGACTGGCACAATAACAACATTTCTGAAAAACCAGAAAAAGTTGAAACCAACGGCAAGAAAGTTGCTTGCATTGGTTCTGGCCCTGCTTCTTTAAGCTGTGCTGGAGACTTAATCCGCTTAGGATATGATGTCACGATTTTTGAAGCTTTCCACAAAGGTGGCGGCGTACTTGTATACGGTATTCCAGAATTCCGTTTACCAAAAGCAATCGTTCAAAAAGAAATCGATGCTCTCTTAGACATGGGTGCAAAATTAGAAACAAATATGGTTATTGGTCGCGTTTTATCCATCGACGAATTACTCGATGAATATAACTTCGATGCAGTCTTTATTGGATCCGGTGCTGGTCTTCCAACCTTTATGGGAATCGAAGGCGAACAATTACTTGGCGTTTATTCAGCAAACGAGTACTTAACCCGTGCAAACCTCATGAAAGCATACGATCCAGCGTATGATACCCCTATCCGTCAATCCAACAAAGTTGTTGTCGTCGGTGGCGGGAACGTAGCGATGGATGCTGCGCGTACAGCAAAACGTTTAGGCGCAGAAGAAGTACACATTGTGTATCGTCGTTCTTTCGAAGAAATGCCTGCACGTCATGAAGAAGTTGAGCACGCGCAAGAAGAAGATATCATCTTTGATAACTTAAGAAACCCAATCGCAATCAATGGGGATGAAAAAGGTGAAGTAAAATCCATTACATTAATGAAAATGGAATTAGGCGAAGCAGACAAAGACGGACGCCGTCGCCCAGTTCCTGTGACTGGTTCACAATACGATGTAGAATGTGACACAGTAATCATCGCAATTGGAACCTCACCTAATCCACTCATTAAATCTACTACCAAAGGGTTAGAAACAAACCAATGGGGATGTATCGTTGCAGATGATCAAGGACAAACAAGCCGTGAAGGCGTCTTCTCTGGTGGAGATGCTGTAACGGGTGCTGCGACAGTAATCAGTGCATTAGGTGCTGGTAAAATTGCTGCAGCTTCCATCGATCAATACATCCAAAGTAAAGATGAACACGGCGAAGGAAAAGTTTCCCCTGTTCACCACAAATAAAACAAAAAAAGGAGCGGGTGCTCCTTTTTTTGTTTCTATTTTTATGTCTAGCCCAGCACGCAACCGTTCAAACATAAAAAGAACTGCCTTAAAGCGGTGTTCTTTGGATTAAATCTGGTTTCTAAATGACAGTTGAGTGCTGGGTGGCACGATGTTTCTCGCGACTGAGGGGTTGTAGTCTCATCCTTTGATAATGGTATTGTTTTAGAGTATCGTCATCCCGAACATTATCAAAGGATGTCACTTTATCACTTCGATAATACCCTGCTGTCACGAAAAGATGTGACATCTTCCCTTCTGGGAGACTTAAGATCGCATAAAAAGGGACAGATCTCTCTGCCCCTCCTCTTACATTAATTTCGTTTCGTCGTCGTCTTCTTCACGGTCAGCTGGTTCTGGTTTTGCTGTGGCAATCGCTAAGCCTCTTTCAAAGGCATTGACGTTTGCTTCAATGGCCTTTTCTGGAACGAATTGTTTAATCGCTTCTAACCAGCGTTCCTTTTCAATATCTAATACGCCTGCCAAAATTCCCAATTGAATCGTGTTGGCTGCTTTGATATTGCCCGCTTCTTTGGCTTCTGCGTCCGCATCTACGTAGATGACGTTGAATTTTTCTTCTAGCTTTTTAATTTCTTCTTCTGGATATTCCGCTTTTTCTAGCATCACTGGGGATGGATACACATTTTTTGTGTTCATAATAATGGTCGCACCTTCTTTGAGTAAGCGTGAGCCTCTCAAGGCCTCCAATGGTTCCATACCAAGAAGCACATCCCCTTGTCCCACAGGTACATTGGCAGAATGGACAGTTTCACCAAAGCGCACGCTTCCCCATACCATGCCTCCGCGTTGGCTCATTCCGATGACGTCATTCGTTTTTACATCATAACCTGCAAGAGCGGCGACGTTGGCTGTAATATTCGTTGCCAGGACCAATCCTTGTCCACCTACACCCATAATCAAAATATTTGTTGCCATTAGAACTCACCTCTTCTTTTGATTGCACCAACAGGACATACTTGTGAGCAGACGCTACAGCCGACGCACATGTCTGGGTCGATAAAGGATTTTTTCTTGTCAAAACCTTCGTATTCTTTCATGCGAATGGGTGGGCACACCGTTTTTACACAAGTGCGGCAACCGATGCACACTTCAGGATCTACATAGAAGTTTGGTTCTTTAATTTTGTATTTCAAGGCGCATGGACGCGTTGTGATAATCACAGAGATGCCTGGTTTCTTCATTTCTCCTGTAATCACTTCTTTTAGTTCTTTATAATTGAATTGATCCACTTGTTGGACGCGGTCGTGACCAATCACTTCCAATAATTGTTGGATCGGCACTTGAATGTCATCCTTATCATTATAAAGTCCAGATGATGCATTGGGTTGTCCCCCTGTCATCGCTGTAGCTGCGTTATCCAAAATGAGGAAGGTCATGTTATCTTCTGGATCCACATTGTGAAGTAGATTCAGGAATCCAGTCATACCAGAATGAAAAAAGGTTCCATCACCAATGACTGAAACCGTTGGTGTATCGTCTCCTGCGATGCGTTTTGCTTTGGCAACCCCTTTTGTCATTCCAACCGTTGCACCCATACTAATCGAAGTCATCGAACCGTTGATGGCTGGGAGAACACTCATAGTATAACATCCGATGTCGCCGATGACTTGTGCTTTCGCTTTTTTCAAAACATCAAAAACTGGTCTATGTGGGCATCCTGCGCAGAACATTGGAGGACGAGGAACCGCTGGATTTTCTCTTTCTTCAAGAGGTTCGCCTTCAATCACGCCCGCTTCTAAGAGGCCATTGTAAATGTCTTCTGTGAGCATTTCTCCTGTAAAGCTGAACCATTTCTTTCCTTCACAGGCAATCCCAGCCAATGTCAGTTCATTTTCAATCATAGGAAGCATTTCTTCGATGACGATGATGCGCTCGTATGTCTCAGAAAGTTCTTTCATGCGTTTGATACTCAGTGGATACACCATGCCTGGTTTATAGATGGATACGGGAAGTTCCAATTCTTTTAAGTTATCGTAGACCATTCCAGGGGCGATAACAAGTACTTTTGATCCTTCTACTTCTTCTAATGTATTGATTTCTGCATCGTAGGCGTATTCCGCTAATTTTTCGATGCGGTCGCGCATGCGGTATTGGGCTTCAAAAGTAAATGGAGGAAGCATTGTGTAGCGCCCTTCATCGTAGGCAAATTCTTTCGCCTTATGTTCTTCGCGTTCTTCTAATGTAACAATTCCGCGACCGTGGCATGCTCTTGATGCCATTAAAAGCATTCCTGGGCATTCGTATTCTTCTGAAAGTTCCAATCCTAATTTCGTAAAATCTTTGGCTTCTTGGCTAGTTCCTGGATTTAAGACAAACATATTCGCAAATTTTGCAATGGAGCGACTGTCTTGTTCATTTTGGGAACTTGCCATGCCGGGGTCATCTCCGACCATCAGCAAGAATCCACCATTCGTACGGACTTGCGTGAATGTCATGAGCGGGTCCATGGCGATGTTAATTCCCACGTGCTTCATACTGACCATGGAACGGGCACCGTATACAGATCCTCCAATGGCAACCTCTAAAGCTACTTTTTCATTGACAGAAAACTCAGCGTATAAATCGTCGTATTTCATAAGGTCTTCCATCAATTCAACGGTTGGTGAGCCGGGATAACTTGCGGCGATTTGTCCGCCAGCTTCCCAGAAACCGCGGGCAATCGCTTCATTACCGGTCATAATTTTCTTTTCCATGTATCCTCCTTTAACGTTTTCCTCTTTATTAATATATCAAATCGATTCCTTGTTTGATACAATTGTTAAAAATATAATTGCATCCTTTTTGAATTTTAATGGGCCTCGTGTTCTCGAATTTTTCCCGCGCGGAAATATGCGATGAGTTCATTTAAATCGTCCACTTTTTGCAACATTTCTTTTCCTTCGTCCGTATCGGCGATAAAAAGTCTTTTTTCCATGCGGTCTTCTACAGTGAGTTCAGGTGTGTAGGAACCAATGTCGTTTTCGATTTGCTCAAAATTTCTGTGTTCTGCTAGGGCTAAGTGATGAGAGTTGAAAATTAGAGTATATCCCGCGATTCCCGTTTTGGGTTGATAGGCTTTAGAAATCCCACCATCGATGACAAAAAGCTTTCCCCCGGCTTTTACTGGTTTTTCCCCTTGAATAATTTTCACAGGAACATGGCCATTGATAATGTGTGCATGAGGTTGTTTCAGACCAAATTCTTCTAAAATTTTATCGACAACTTCTTCTTTTTCACTCAGTACATAGTAGGGATTGTACACTTCTTTTCGTTCCGCTTTGTCGCCAATAAAGTAGTTTTCATACGTGGCGATTTTGCTCTTTCCAAACATCGGTGACTTTGCTCCACACCACAAATACCACATGAAATCGACGGCTTGTTGCCATTTTTCTTTGGGACCTTTTCTGTAATACGCATCCGTTGTCAGCTGCGTAATAAAATCCATGAGCTCTTTTCCGCTGCGGGTCGCACCATCCAGTTCCCACGTGTCAAACTCTCCGTCTTCTGTCATAGGAATGCATCCGTGAAAGAGAAGATTGTTGTTGCTGATTTTATAGCTACTTCCATGGGTGTATAAAAAGCGTACATGGCGATGCAAGACTTCCGAATGCTCAAAGGATGCTCGAATGACCCCCATGAGTTCTTCTTCTTCTTTTGTAAGTTTTGATGGATTTTCAGGGTCTATCGTAGGAAAATTTGTATCCTTCATTGGGAATTCTTT
>CAMDZK010000032.1 GCA_945910665.1 uncultured Peptostreptococcaceae bacterium | reverse complement strand
GTAGATCGGGGCGGCGTCGATATTACATCGTTTAAACAGGCACTTCGCATATTGAAAGAGAATAAAGTTTTGGGTATCTTCCCGGAAGGCACGCGTGTCCAAGAAGGTCGCCGCGAAAACTTCAAAGATGGTGTTGCAACAATTGCCGTACGTACAGATGCAATCATTATTCCCGTACGTATCGATGCCAGTTATAAACTCTTTTCTAAAGTCGATGTGTATATCAGAGATGCGATTGACCCGAAAGATTTTCCCGATGGATTAACGAAGGAACAGTTATCAAAAGAAATCATGGATCAAGTGTTTCATGCGATTTATCCGGAGGTGCAACAATGAAAATTTTTATAGCCGATCATGCGGGATTTTGTTTTGGCGTTAAACGAGCTGTAACGATGGCAGAAAATGCTCTTTCACAATATGACAGTGTGTATCAATTAGGACCCCTCGTCCACAATCGTCATGTAGTTGAACGTTTAGGGGAGATGGGCATCCAAGATGCACCCGAGGAAGCATGGCGGGAAAATTCTACCATCGTCAGCCGCAGTCATGGTATATGTAAAGAAAAAAAGGAAGAAATATTAGATAATAATCATCAATTGATTGATACCACGTGCCCTTCTTTATTAAAAATGTATAAAAAAGTGGAAGAAATGTGGGAAAAGGGTTATAATATTATTATTATCGGCGATAAGGCCCATCCAGAGATGATTGCTCTCAATAGCCAAATCGATTATCAAGGAAAAATCATTGATACAGAAGAGGAAGCCAATGAGATTAAAAATCTTACGGATGTGTTTGTCTTGTCGCAGACGACCAACCGAGAGGAAAAATTTACTCGACTCTCCGCTGTGATCGAATCAAACAATAGCAATGTAGTGGTTCATAACACGATTTGCCATGCTACACGAAACCGCCAAGATGCCTGTGCTGCCTTAGCGAAAGAAGTAGATGCAATGATTGTGATAGGCGGCAAACATAGTTCCAATACGCAAAAGCTTGTGCAAGTAGCTTCCAAGTATTGTGAACGGGTGTATCCTATTGAGTCGATTGAGGACTTACCGATCGATCAGTTGGTACAATTGAATAAAATAGGTATAACCGCCGGGGCGTCTACGCCCGAATGGTTAATCGAGGAGGTAGTGAAGAATATGGAAAATTACAGTCAATCTGATTTCATGGAACAAGTAGAAGATACGATGAAATCAATTCACCCGAAGGAAATTATTAAAGGTGAAGTTATTTATGTAACAGATACTGAGGTTATGGTTAACATTAACTATAAATCCGATGGAATCATCAAACAAGACGAGCTTTCGGAAGACACAAGTTTAAAACCGAAAGACTTATTCGAACCAGGACAAGAAATCGAAGTATACGTCATCAAATTAGATGATGGTGAAGGAAATGTAATTCTTTCAACAAGACGCGTTGAAAAATTCAAAAACTGGCAAAAACTTATGGATAAGTATGAAGCTGGTGAAATCGTTGAAGCGACCATTGAGAAAGACGTCAAAGGTGGTTTAATTGCCAATGTTATGGGAATCAATGGATTTATTCCAGGATCTCATGTCGATACTTTCTTCGTACGTGACTTGAAATCCTTTATCGGAAAAACAGTCAATGCGAAAATCATTAGCTTAGACGAAAAGAAACGTCGCATCGTCTTATCAAGAAAAGAAGTCATTGAAAAAGAACGTGAAGAGCAACTCGATAAAGCTTGGGAAAATATCCACGTTGGTGATGTTGTCACAGGAAAAGTCGCTCGTTTAACTGACTTTGGTGCATTTATTGACTTAGGTGGTGTCGATGGATTACTTCATGTTTCCGATATTTCGTGGAAACGATTAAAACATCCATCGGAAGCTCTTAAAGTCGGTGATGAGATCGAAGTAAAAATCTTACGTGCAAATCGTGAAAACAATCGTATTTCTCTTGGTAGAAAACAATTAACGGACAAACCTTTTGATACATTTGTCAAAAACAACAGCGTGGGCGATATCGTAAAAGGTACTGTTGTTAATCTACTCGACTTTGGTGCATTCGTACGCGTCGCAGAAGGTGTAGAAGGATTAGTTCACGTTTCACAAATCAGTCACGAAAGAGTTGAAAAGCCTTCTGATGAATTAAATGTCGGTGATGAAGTTGAAGTGAAAATCACTGATATCAATGAAGAAGAGCAAAAAGTTGGTTTAAGTATTAAAGAAACAAAACCACAAGAGAAAAAAGAAAGACCCGTTCAAAAAGAACGTAAAGAAAGACCTGCTCAAACGCAACAACCACGTCGACAAAGAAGACAAGTGGAAAAGAAAAGTACTTCTGTGTTTAAAGGAGAAGAGTTTGAGAATACAATTGGCTCTTTAGTCGATTTAGACTTTAGCGAATTGTTTGGGGATATAGACGTAGAAGTAAATGAAACGGAGCAAGTGGAGTCAGTTCAAGAAGATACTACTGCAACAGAAGTTTCCAACAATTCTACGGAAGAAGAAACACCAGAAGTTACAAATGAAAATAGTTCTGAATCTTTCTTAGATGAAGAACAAGCTTATGGTGAAGTTGCAGAGACAGAAGAAACGTCTGAAGATACAGACGAGGAAGAAACTACTGAAGCGTAAACTTAATTCTTCACTACAGCCACAGGAGAAATCCTGTGGTTTCTTTTTGCATTAAAAAAGCTAGTCATCCTCAAGGGAAAGACTAGCTTTTTACATTCACTATTTTATTTCAGTTCTTCCAGGATAAGCTTCCAACGCTTTTTCTAAAATATGCATGGATCGTTTTAATTCATCGGCATTGATACAATAGGAGAAGCGGACTTCATTTTTTCCAAGGCCAGGAGTTGCATAAAAGCCTTCTGCTGGAGCCATTAAAATGGTTTCTCCGTCAATATCGAAATTCTCTAAAGTCCAGATAATGAATTTTTCTGCATCATCAACTGGTAATTTACATACGTTGTAAAAAGCTCCTTTTGGTTCTTTAGCAACCACGCCAGGAATATCTTTTAATGCAGCATAGACAGTATCACGACGAAGTTTGTACTCATCATATGCTTCTTTCATAAATTCATCGTAATCTGGAGCATCGACAATTGCAGCTACACCTACTTGTTCAAGTGTTGCTACGGAGAGTCTTGCTTGCGCAATTTTCATGAATTGCTTCATGAACTCTTTATTTTTCGAACCAACCGCACCAATTCTTGCACCACAGTTGCTGAATCGCTTAGAAACAGAATCTACGAGAATAACATTTTCTAACGTGTCCTCACGGTGCATAAAGCTTACATATTTTTCGCCATCATACACAAATTCACGGTACACTTCATCGGCTATCACAAACATATCATGCTCTTTACAAATGTCTAAAATCATATTGACTTCGTCGCGCGTATATACGGCTCCGGTTGGGTTACTTGGGTTGGCAATGATAAATGCTCTCGATTTATCCGTAATTTTCGCTTCAATTTCTTCTTTTAATGGGAAATGGAAACCATCTTCAGCCTTTGTCGTTATCGGTACGATATTGACTCCTGCTAATGTAGCAAAACTATTGTAATTTGCATAGAAAGGCTCTGGAATGAGGATTTCATCTCCTGGATTTGCAATTGTCAAAATCGAATAAATGAGTGCTTCTGAACCACCCGTAGTGACGATGATATCATCATATTCCAATGGAATATCAAATTTTTTGTAATACTTCACGAGAGATTCAATCATCTCAGGAATTCCTTGAGAATGTGCATATTCGATGACGTCTTTATCGAAGTTTCGAATCGCATCCATAAATGCTTCTGGTGTCTTAATATCTGGTTGACCAATGTTTAATTTGAACACATGGATTCCACGCTTTTCGGCCGCTTGGGAATAGGGGATGAGCTTGCGAATTGGTGATGACTGCATTTTTTTTACTCTGTCAGAAATAATCATTGTCGTTGTCCTCCTCAAATTGATTTTATTCTATTATATCATATTTAAATCGTTTCTATAACCTTTTCCACTTTTACTTTATCGTATCAATGTAATGATTATTTCAGTATTAAATCTGTATTTTTGGTATAATAAGAAGAGTATTCATAGACGACAGGAGGAACTATGTCGAAGAAAAAATATTTTATCCAAACATTTGGATGTCAGATGAATGAACATGATTCAGAAAAAATTTCATACATTTTAGAAGGTGCTTCTTATGAGGCGACAGATGTACAAGAAGAAGCGGACTTTATTTTATTAAATACTTGCCTTGTGCGAGAAAACGCAGAAAATAAGGTCTTTGGCCAACTAGGTGCATTAAAAGCACTGAAGAACAAAAATCCTGAATTGGTGATTGCGGTCAGCGGTTGTATGATGCAAACTGGCAGCGCAAGAGAAACGATTCGAGAAAAGTACAAACATGTAGATATTATTTTTGGAACAAAAAATATCGATGATCTTCCATATATTCTGCATGAATATTTCCAAAATGGAGAAACAGTATTAGCCATTGAAGATGAACTGGATCTTATGAAAAACGAAACTCCAGTCATCCGGAAAGATAAACACAAAGCCTATATTTCCATTTCCTATGGTTGCGATAATTACTGCACATATTGCGTTGTCCCTTATGCGAGAGGGAAAGAGATCAGCCGCGAACCAGAACGAATTATCGAAGAAGCGAAGATGTTGGCCGAAGAAGGATACGAGGAGATTACTCTTCTGGGTCAAAACGTAAATTCCTATGGAAAGACGTTAGACTATCCTATCTCTTTTGCTTCTCTTCTAAAGGAACTCAACGCAATTGAAGGATATTCGCGCATTCGTTTTATGAGCAGTCACCCCAAAGATTTATCGAATGAACTTATTGAAGCCATGGGCGATTTAGATAAAATATGTGAGCACTTTCACCTTCCCGTGCAATCCGGTTCAAACGACATTTTGAAAAAAATGAATCGAAAATACACCAGGGAACATTATTTGGAAATGGTGCGTAAATTACGTGAGAAAGTTCCTAATATTGCCTTGACGACAGATATCATCGTCGGTTTCCCTGGGGAGACGGAAGAAGATTTTGATCAGACTTTAGATTTAGTACGTCAGGTGCGTTACGATTCTGCCTTTACGTTTCTGTACTCTCCAAGAGAGGGAACAAGTGCCGCAAAAATGGAGAATCAAGTCCCAAAAGAAGTCATGCAAGATCGCTTTAAACGCTTGGTCGATTGCATGTATGATATTTATCTAGAGAAAAATCAAGAAAAAATTGGAGAGACTGTTGAAGTTCTTGTGGATTCACTAAGTAAAAATGATCCGAACCGTATTAGTGGGCGAACAAGAACGAATCATTTGGTCCATTTTCCAGGCGATGAGTCCATGATTGGTACCCTTCAAATGGTAAAAATCAATACAGTCACTTCATTTACTTTAGAAGGAGTACGAGTCGATTCATGACACCAATGATGCAGCAATACAAGCAAATAAAAAAAGAATATCCGGATTCCATTTTATTCTTTCGTCTTGGCGATTTTTATGAAATGTTTTTTGACGATGCGAAACTTGCTGCAAAGGAGTTAGAAATTGCCCTCACAGCGAGAGCAGGGGGAGGTGAAGGCGATAAAATCCCCATGTGTGGTGTTCCCCACCACGCAAGTGAAGCCTACATTGCCAAATTAGTTCAAAAGGGATATAAGGTGGCGATCTGCGAACAATTAGAAGACCCAAAACAAGCAAAGGGAATTGTAAAAAGAGATGTCATCCAAATCATCACACCAGGCACGCTTTTAGAGGAACAAACAGACGGGGAAAATCGGTATCTGATTTCAATTTTAAATACGCAAAGTTCCTTTGCTTTGGCAGGTATTGATGTGACGACAGGAGAACTTTCAGTGACAGCCTACGATGGGGCACAAGACGTCATGAATCTTTTGTATGATGAAATCGCTAAATGGCAACCCAAAGAAGTTCTCGTCAATCAAAGTCTTTATATAAATGAAGAGCTGCATCGCGAGCTGGAATTCCGCTACGGTGCGATGCTCACTTTATACACGCCTGACGGTGACATTGCAAGTTATCTCACAGAAAAAATTCCATTGCTTTCAAAAGATCACCCTTTATTCGCATACCCATTGGCACAAGAGGCACTTTTTGCCCTCATCCATTATGTCTATCGTTTCTCCAATGAAACGTTGGCCCACATTCGAGAGGTGCAGTGGTATGAAATTGAACAATGGTTAGGCCTTGACCAAAATACACGCCTCCATTTAGATTTGCAGAAAAACCAATTCACCTTTGACCAAAAGCATACGCTTTTTTCCGTGCTCCATCATACAAATACCGCCATGGGGACAAGAATGCTCCATCAATTTATTGAACGCCCCTTGCAATCCAAAAGGCGAATCGAAGAGCGCCTAGATATGGTCGAAGTACTCGTAGATGATCCAGCCTTTCGTGGACGTGTCGGTTCGATTTTAGATGGAATTTATGATTTAGACCGACTCCTAGCCAAATTATCCTATCAAAAAGCGAATGGACGAGACCTATTATCCCTTGCTTTTTCATTGCACCAAGCCGAGCAAATGAAACAATTTCTCTATGGTTCAGAGTATGACAAGTGTCACGAGTACGCGTTAAAAATGGGGGATACAAAAGATCTCAGCGAAGAGATTACGCGAGCCATCGTAGAAGATCCACCCATTCTTATCACAGAAGGCGGAATGATTCGAGAAGGATATAATTTGGAACTCGACTCGCGCAGAGATACAAGTATGCGTGGTCAAGATGCACTCATTTTATACGAACAAGAAGAACGTGAACGCACGGGAATCAAAAATTTAAAAATAGTCTTTCACAAAAACAAGGGCTATTTTATTGACGTGACCAAATCAAATGTTTCAAAAGTTCCAGATGAATACCATAAAATCCAAACATTGACCAATTCAGATCGCTATCGTTCGAGACGGTTAGAAGAAATTGAACACATGATTTTTGACAGTCAAGAAGAAACAAAAGAAATGGAATATGCCATTTTCCAAGAGCTTCGTCAAATGGTGTTAGAGCAAGTGGAACTTCTTCAACAACTGTCTTCTTTGATTGCCCAATTTGACGTATACTATTCTTTTGCCCATGTTGCTTCACTCTATGATTATGTTCGTCCCATATTTCATGAGAAAGATGATATCATGATTTCCGAAGGACGCCATCCCGTGGTGGAAATGAGCATGGAAAAAGAACTCTTTGTGCATAACGACACGAATATAGGAGCGCCATATAATCGCATACAAATTATCACAGGACCAAATATGGCTGGTAAATCAACATATATGCGCCAAGTAGCACTCATCTGTCTGATGGCACAAATGGGGAGTTTTGTACCCGCGAAAGCTGCAACACTCCCAATTTTGGACCGTATTTTTACACGTATTGGCGCAAGCGACTATTTACCAGCGGGAGATTCTACCTTTATGGTAGAAATGAAAGAAATGTCCTATATTTTATCCCATGCCTCAGAAAAAAGTCTTCTTGTTCTCGATGAGATTGGACGAGGAACAAGTACCTATGATGGCATGAGTATCGCATGGGCGATAATTGAATATATCGCTGCGAACATCCGCGCAAAAACTTTGTTCGCTACCCACTACCATGAATTAACAGCGCTTGCTGAGCAAGATCATTCCATCCAAAATATGACCGTCCTTGTTCAAGAGAATCAAAAAGAAGTTGTGTTTTTAAGAAAGTTGGTACCGGGGCAAACCGATAAAAGTTATGGAATCGAAGTCGCCAAAATGGCAAATTTCCCAGATGCAATTATCCGCAGAGCCCAAGAAGTCTTAAATACATTAGAAGAAGAAAAAAGTGAACACTTTGAGATTCAACCCGTTGCGGAACAGTTAGAGCTCTTTCATTCCAATACATTGAACCCCGCAGCGCAAGTGGTTGATAAGTTGCGAGAAATTGACGTGAATCAACTCACGCCACTGGAAGCGATGAATACACTCGCACTGTTACAAAAAGAAATTGAGGAGACCTTATGACAATACGCATGCTTGACGAAAATACAGTCATGAAAATTGCGGCAGGAGAAGTAATTGAAAATCCTGCTTCTGTCATCAAAGAACTTGTAGAAAACGCCATTGATGCGAAAAGCGATGCGATCACTGTAGAAATAAAAAATGGGGGAAAGACCCATATGCGCATTACCGACAATGGAGAAGGAATTGCTTCGGATGAAGTTGATCTTGCCTTTGAACGACATGCCACGAGTAAAATTCACAATTACGACGATCTGTTTTCCGTCGACACGATGGGATTTCGAGGGGAGGCATTAGCCAGCATTCGAGCGGTTTCAGAAGTGAGTGTTTTTACAAAACAACAAGAAGATGTCCAGGGTCATTTTGTCAAATTTATCCCAGGAAAAGAGACACAAAGGCAGACGATCGCACATAATCAAGGAACCACTCTCATCGTAGAAAACCTATTTGCCAATGTTCCCGTTCGTGCGGGATTTTTAAAGTCCGCTCTTGCCGAATCGAACCGTATTACTGACTTAATGTATCGCTTTGCGGTTTCTCATCCAACCATTTCATTTCGCTATGTAAAAGATGAAAAGATGATCTTTAAAACTTCTGGTACGGGGATTAAAAATACCTTTACTGAGCTCTTTCAAAGTGACTTTACAGAGAAACTCATCCCTATTGAATATCATCACGAAGATGTAGAAGTACGTGGCTATATTGGAAATACTTCACTCTACAGGGGAAACCGAAATTTACAATATATTTTTGTCAATCGCAGGCTCATCACAGAACCGACATTGACACAGCTGATTGAAGGAGAATATGCCAGTCGCATTCCCCATGGTCGTTTTCCCATCTACTTTTTATGGATATATTTGGACCCTTCTGCCATTGATGTGAATATTCACCCGACGAAACAAAATGTACAGTGGCGTTGTAACACGGAACTTTTTACCCCCTTAAAATATGTCATACGAGAAGCACTACTTTCTGACGAAGATAGAAATCAAGTCATTTTGCAACCTCAAAAAAAGGAACACACAAATTTAA
>CAMDZK010000031.1 GCA_945910665.1 uncultured Peptostreptococcaceae bacterium | reverse complement strand
TTTAGGGTGAATGACTCGCTCAGAATACTTCGTCGTACGATGGCCTAATTGGTGGTAGGCATCGGATGCATCAATGGCATCCATGAGTTGATTTTTCAGCACGAGAATGTCTGTATTTAGGCGAGAATGAAATAAGGTTTTGCGATGAAATAAGTCTTCAAATGGAATGTAGGCAAGGGCGCGTTCTTCCAATTGATTTGCCCACTCTGTGTCTTTTAGACCTGCTGTATACGCTTCTAAATAAACGGCAAATTCCAATCGATTGACAACATCATTGAGCATGCTACACACCGATTGCATCACTTCATGATGACGAATCCCCAGGATACGTAAAACACGGCGCACGCTGCGCTTAATCGCTGGCATACAAGTGTATTTGGGTGTCAGTCGATGGACACGATATTCATTTTCAAATAAAGAAAGCAAGATTTGAAGTGAGTCTTCATCGTTGCGATACAAAAAATTGTCTTCTAACGTTTTTCGCATCGCATTAAATTCTTTTCGGTTCTTCGACATGACTACCTCCCCCCAAACAATGTAGACTCATTATACTACAAAACTCCATGTTTTGGGGGGCAGTAAATGAGTATATTATCTACAAATTAAGCTACCATCGTACAATTGCATGCGGCTAACATTCATTCAAATGTGAAATTTATTCAAGGTTAATTGTAATCAATTTGTAAACTTTGGGGAAGTCACGAATAAAAAAAGAATCGGTAGAGAATTAACTCTACTCGATTCTCATTTAGATTACTTAAAAAGATTTTGAATCGCCTGTAAAATTTCTCGGAGTACGGCTAAAATTTGATCCAACACTCCACTATCTTTTAAATCTTGAACAACCGCATCAAAGTTTTTCGAAAGATTTCCCAATTGTTCTTTTATTTCTTGGGAATCAATTGCACTTGTATTTTGATATTTTTCAAAAAGCGCTAATAGACGATCAAATTGTTCCCTCGTTACATAATCTTTAATTTGATATTTTTCGAATGCATCGTTGATAATTCGCTCAATATCTTCACGGGTTGCTAATTCCCCTTGCTTTTCACGGATTTCAATCAACTGTTGTTTGATCTCAGCGATCGCAGCATTCAATTGTTCTGGGTCGAAACCCTGTTTTTCATCATTTTCTTGGATGATATCATTTGTGGTTTCAATTTCTTCTTGTGCTACAACCATACGGTCTTGATCTAACACTTCACCATTGGCATCAAAGGCTTTAAATACACCCGTTAGTGCACTTTCTCCTGTGACAGGTCTCGTCGCTGCAACGAGAATCGTGGCATCTGTTACACCTGCTGTAATCGCTGCATTGGCATATTGATTCGGTGAAATTTGCGTAATATTTTGGGGAGTTTTAATTTCAACTTCTACCCCTTGTCCTTTGTCTCGCCTTGTGACAAGAACTGAAGAGATCATGGAATCGTTCGACGCCATGCCATCTCCCAAGTAGTTCACTAAGTCTTCACCGGTTACGGGTACCGCATTGACGTTTTCCATATTCTCTATGCCTAATAATTTGGCAGTTTCTGAAATTTCTGATTCATTTAAACTATTCCCATAGGCGTATGTGGGTTTACCCCACTTTTCGTCGATGGTTGTCGTATCGATGGCTTGCACCGGGATCACAGTGAGCGTAAGTAGAGCCAACACTCCTGCAATGATTTTTTTGTACATGTTCATGAAAAACCTCCTTTTCATAGTATCTATTATACCACAAATGAAGATTCTTCCTTGAGCACTCGTTGGAGAAAGACTTTCGTCCTTTCTTCTTTTGGATGAGTGAAGAGCGTGAGTGGGTCATTCTCTTCCACAATGATTCCTTGGTCCATGAAGACTACACGGTCGGCTACATCTCTTGCAAACTGCATCTCGTGCGTTACCACGAGCATCGTCATCCCTTGGGTCGCTAATTGTTTCATTGTCTGCAAGATTTCTCCTACCATTTCGGGGTCAAGCGCGGACGTGGGTTCGTCGAACAGAAGCACCTCAGGTTCCATACACAAGGCCCGAGCAATGGCAACGCGCTGTTTTTGTCCCCCCGATAATTGCTGTGGTTTTGCATGAATATAGGGCAGCATGCCCACGTAATCCAAGTACTTTTCCGCCCTTTCTTTGGCTTGTTCTTTCGATCGTTTCAGCACTTTTTCCTGCCCGAGCATACAGTTTTCGAGCGCTGTGTAGGAAGGAAATAAATTAAATTGTTGAAACACCATCCCAAAGTTTTTACGAAACTGATTGAGATCTTTTTTTTGGGATAAGATTTCCTCTCCGTGAAAGTACACTCTCCCACCACTGGGAATTTCTAAGGCATTCATACATCGCAAAAGTGTTGATTTCCCTGATCCTGAAGGACCAATGATGACAACGACCTCCCCTTGGTTCACTTGGAAATTGATGTCTTTTAATACAGGATTCGTGCCAAAATTCTTTTGTAAATTTTCTACTCGTATAATTTCCATCTTACACCTGCTGTTGATTCATCTGATAATTCTTGGGACCATCGAGCCTACGCTCAACAAAGCGTAAAATCTGCGTAATCGTAAATGTCATCGCCAAATAAATAAAGCTCGTGATGAGGTAGGTTTCAAAATACATCATGTTGGTTCCAGCCACTGTCGCTGATTGGAAGAAGAGTTCAGATACGCCGATTACATTTAAGACAGAAGAGTCTTTAATGTTAATAATAAACTCATTTCCTACAGCGGGAATGATATTTCGAATGGCAACAGGCAGTACGACATAACTCATCGTCTGCACATGGTTCATACCTAACGCCTTTGCCGCTTCATATTGCCCATTGTCCACCGATAAAATTCCACCGCGGACAATTTCTGCCATATAAGCACCTGTATTTACTGACACGATAAAAAACGCAGCGGGCATTCGTGCCAAGCGTATTCCCAAGAAAAGAGGCGCACCGTAGAATATGACCATCGCCTGCACCATCATCGGCGTTCCTCGAAAAACTTCAATGTAGGCAGTCGTGAGAAACTGGACGATAGAATAGAGGACGCGCTCTGGCCCATTCTCAGGTTTTGGCATCGTACGAATAATTCCAATCAATAAACCGATACCAAAACCAACGATCGTCGCTACCAGGGCAATCAATACGGTATTGATTGCCCCTCGGATGAAGAATGGATAATGTTTCGTAAGTATGTTAATAATTTGTTCAAATCGCATAATTTTACTCCTGTGCTACAGGTTGGTTTTTCGTCGCAGTATCCATGAATTGTTGACGTTCTTCTTGTGGAATACTTGCGAGGATTTCATTGATTTTGTCTTTGTTTTCGTCCCCTTTTTGAAGGCCAATGGCAACGGAGACTTCTTCAATGGGTGCTGTAAAGTTTGGTTGAGGCGTAATAAAAGTAAAGGCAGGATTTGCCATTTGTGCACTGACGCCTTCCGGTCGTTCTGAAACATAAGCATCGATTAATCCGGATTGTAACGCGACTCGCATAGCCCCAAAGTCTGCCATGGCTGTGTCTTTATTTACACCTGGAATTTGATCAATCACTCCGTAGTGTGATGTATTGAGCTGTCCGGTCACTGTCGCCCCACTAAAATCTTCTAAAGAAGTCGCGTTTGCATAGGGTCCATCTGCCATGACGACGATAATAAATTCAGATTGATAGTATATATCTGTGAAGTCGATGGATTCTTTTCTGTCTTCTGTAGGTGACATCCCCGCGATAATCGCATCAATCATTCCAGAGCGAAGGGCTGGTTCCAATCCATCCCATTCAATTTTTTCAACAACTAATTCTTTTCCAAGACCTTCGGCTACTCTTTTTGCAATTTCTACATCGTAACCGTTGGCAAATTCACCAGGACTTCCGTTAATGGGAACCGCTCCGTTAGAATCATCTAATTGTGTCCAGTTAAAAGGTGGGTACATCGCTTCTAATCCCACTGTGAATGTGTCCCCTGATTCTTTTGCTCCACACCCTGCCAGTACGACCGTCATGAACAATGCGAGCAATACACTGAATGTTCTTTTCATTTTCTTTTCCTCCTAAAATTGATTGACGGATGATAGTAAATAAAAAAGACTCCGCCCCACATAGGGCGAAGTCATCGCGTTACCACCTAATTCACAATTCCCTCACAGAAATTGCCTCGTCGAGTACCGTCATACTCTATCGCTATAACGGGCGCTCCCGTCGCTTTATCAAATGATCCAAAGCGCTGCTCCAAGTCTTTATTCACTACTGTTTGAATATTTCCCTTCCACCAGCGAGGAAACTCTCTTGAATTCATCTCAGTAACTACTTGTCTTATCACTGCATTATCGTAAGTATAATAGATGTGTATACTGTTGTCAATACTTTTTTAGATTTTTAGAAAAAGCTTAATTGATTGGTCTCTGGAAGTCCTTCTAAAGCACCCACAGATCGTAAGCCTTCAAGGGCAGTTTTATTTAAACGCGTACGACGCATGAGATCATCCTGAGAAGTAAATTCACTTCCTTTTCGTTCTTCGTCTACATCACATGCCATCGCTTCACTAACGGCAGGAACTGCACGCAGTGGCGGAACCACAACTGTCCCATCGCAATCAAAGCGAAGAGCTGGGGAAGTATACAAGTCAATGGGAGCAAAGGTGAGTCCCCGTTCAAACATTTCAAGGCCAACGGTGAGCATGGAAAATTCTGCGTCTTCTTTTGCTGAAAGTTTTCCTTCTTCTTTCTTCTTTTCTTTTAATGCATGAAGTGCCTGGTTTGTTTCTTTTTCGCCCAAGAGCAATTCCTTTGGCACATCTTGAATCTTTATGGTGAAATAGGATGCATAAAAGGCTGCTGGATGATGCACTTTAAACCACGCAATTCGATAGGACATGAGAACATAGGCGACAGCATGGGCTTTTGGAAACATGTATTTAATCTTTTGACAGGACTCGATATACCATTCTGGCACATCATTTTCTCGCATTTTCTGAATCATATCGTCTTTGAGCCCTCTTCCCTTACGCACATTTTCCATAATCGTAAAGGAATCTTTCTTCTCAAGCCCTTGTAAAATCAGTGAGCGCATGATATCGTCCCGCGTACAAATCGCTTCTTTGAGGGTCGCTATATTTTGATCGATTAAATCCTTTGCATTGCCAAGCCATACGTCCGTCCCATGCGAAAGACCTGAAATACCGACTAATTCCCCAAAAGTAGTTGGCCTTGTATCGGAGAGCATCTCTTGCACAAAACCCGTTCCAAATTCTGGAATGCCTAACGTCGAAATTTTAGGACTAGTTAAACTAAAAATCGCCATCGTCTCTGGATCTTGCATGGGAATTTCATCGGGGTGAATTCCCGTCATATCTTCCAAATGACGAATGGTCATCGGGGCATCGTGGCCGAGAATATCGAGTTTCAATATGCTCTCATGGATGCTTTTATAACTAAAGTGCGTCGTGATGACGTCCGTATCGGAACTATCCGCAGGATACTGAATGGGCGTAAAATCATGAATATGTCTTTCTTGTGGCACGATCATAATCCCACCTGGATGCTGGGAACTGGCTCGTTTCACACCAATAATCCCATTCATGAGTCGTCTTTCTTCCGCGGGATGCACTTTGAGGCCTTCCTCTTC
The DNA here is from genome assembly GCA_945910665.1 of uncultured Peptostreptococcaceae bacterium. Classification (GTDB taxonomy): domain Bacteria; phylum Bacillota; class Clostridia; order Tissierellales; family Peptoniphilaceae; genus JAAYQA01. Next base: position 3,721 of record CAMDZK010000031.1, on the reverse strand, counting down.
CATATAGGCTTTCACATATCCAAAGGCAGTTTTTCCTTGAATTGTACCGATTGTTCCTGCGCGAAGCACTTTATCTCGTCCAAACAAAGTTTCCACATATTTATGAGCCACCGGTTGGTAGTTCCCGGCAAAGTTTAAGTCGATATCAGGCTCTTTATCTCCCTCAAAACCTAAGAACACTTCAAAGGGTATGTCGTGTCCTTCGCGATGTAAATCTGCACCACACTTAGGACAATTTTTCTGCGGTAAATCGATTCCTGTATCGTAAATTCCATCATCGATAAATTCACTAAAATGGCACGACTTACAAATATAGTGCGGGATGAGTGGATTTACTTCTGTTATTCCCGCCATCGTCGCAACAAACGAAGACCCAACAGACCCCCTAGATCCAACGAGATAGCCGTCATCATTGGATTTTTGCACGAGTTTTTGGGCGATAATATAAAGAACTGCGTACCCGTGGGTGATAATCGAGTTCAGCTCTCGTTCCAGGCGAGCTTCAACAATTTCAGGTAATGAATCGCCATAGATGGAACGTGCTTTTGTATAGACCATTTCCTTGAGTTCTTTATCACTACCTTCAATATGTGGTGGGTGGGTACCGGGAAGAATTGGCACAATCGATTCTATGGAATCGGCAATGGCATTGGTGTTTTCAACGACTATTTCATGGGCCACCTCTTCTCCTAAATGAGAAAATGATGCAAGCATCTCATCGGTGGTGCGCAAGAAAAAGGGCATATCGTCTTTAGGGTCTACCATTTTTCGGCCACGCTTTACGATTTGTCGTAAAATTAAGTCGTCACGATTTAAAAAGTGCGCATCACTGGTGGCAACTACAGGAATGCCTGCTTCTTTGGAGAGAGAATAGATTTTTTGTTGGAGACGAAAGGCTGCGTGTTCATCAGGTAAAATGCGATTTTTAAACAAATTACCCCAGTTTTCTACCGGTTGGAGTTCCACATAATCGTACTCTTTGATTAAAGCAATCATTTCCTCATCGGTAGCACCGCCAAGAATCGCTTGCAAAACAGGACCATCCGTACAGGAAGTTCCCAAGAGGAGCCCTTCCCTTTTTTCTTTTAAGAGTGATTTTGGAATCTTAGGTGTCATGTAAAAGGTATCTAAATGCGAAGAACTCACCATATCGTACAAATGACGAAGGCCAATATTATTTTGCACCAATACATTAATATGTGTGGCGCGACCCCTACCGGGGTTTCTCTCTGATTCAATGGCATTAATCGTAGGATTCACAGCATCTGGCGCAATGGATGCAGTGTCCAACAACTTGAGGAATAATTCCGCCGTCGCTTCTGCATCATCAACCGCGCGGTGATGGTTATCTAAAGAAATGCCATACTGTTTTGCCATACGATCCAAGCGATGTCCCCGTTGGTCAGGGAATAAAAGCTGGGCCATCGACAACGTGTCGAAGGAAGGATAACCCCATGGCAAGCCTAATTTCATGGCATCGCGACGAATAAAGCCAATGTCAAAGTCCGCATTATGAGCGACAAATACACTATCTGCGCTAAACGCTAAAAAAGCAGGTAGGACGGATTCAATCAGAGGAGCATCTGTTAAATCATAATCGTGAATACCCGTAAGTTCTGTAATCTCAGGATGCAAAGGTCGTTGAGGATTCACAAAAGTTGAAAAGCGGTCGACAATGCGCCCATCTTCAATTTTTACCGCTCCAATTTCTATAATTTCATCGTATAAATGACTTAATCCCGTCGTCTCTAAATCGAAGACGACGAATCGGTTATAGTTTATATCTTCTGCATGTTTCAAAATCACAGGGCGATCATCGACGGCGTAAGCTTCCATTCCATAAAGGGGTTTGATTCCATGGGATTTGGATAAATTCGCCACATCAGGATAGGCTTGTACGACAGCATGATCTGTGATGGCAACAGCCGTATGACCCCATCGTGCGAGTGTGTCGAATAATTTTCCCGTGTCAATCAGTCCATCGGTTGCAGACATCATCGTATGCAAGTGAAGTTCTACGCGTTTTTCTGTCGCTTCATCCATGCGTTCTTGTTTTTCGATGGCAGTCATTTTAAAGACCGTCAACACATCACAATGGGCAAAGTTATCGTATTGGTATTGACCAATCAAACGATAGGTTTTTCCTGCTTTCAGTGCGTCTTCCATCTTGTTTTTTTCATCGTAAGCACTCGAACAAAAAAACTTACAAGCAGTTGATCCACTGGAGTCGTACACATCAAAAGTGTAAATCTTTCGATTTTGTTTGGTTGTAATAATTTTTTCGATACTCGAAATGGTCGCATCAATACAGGAGAAACGGTCTTCTGTCGAAATCTCTACAACGGGGATTGCTTGCCAATCTCGATCTTTGGCATAGGAATCCATCATATTGTAATTATCTGATACAAAAACCGCTTGTTTAGCTTGTGTGTTTTGCACAACCACCGATTCAAATATCCCAAGTTCTTTAGGGTCAATCTCTTCTTCAATCTCGATACTATCGATGATACATTCGCAGGTTTCGTATTTTTGGCCAAATCGGCTTTGTATTTTTCGTACAATGATATTTTCTACATCGTTTCCAATAAACCGGTCCATCGAAACACTCGGAAGAGTAATATAAAATTTTGTTTCGTCCACCCGCACGTTAATAATTTCTTGATGGACTTGTAGAGACGGCATCTCGTGCAAAAGGGTGTCTACAATCAATTGTTGGAGACTTTGTTCATCCTCTTCATGCGTATTCTCTTCATTTTCTATGACAAGAGTCCACCCTGGAAAGCGATGTGCGAAAGCATCCGTAAAGACAGAAATTAATTCTATGGGAAAATCGACACAAGAATAAATGACTGTTTTTTCATTTTCACGCAAAATAATAGACCGGATCGTGCAAAGATCCGGTAGAGTTTTTTCAGGTGCTATGGATTGTAGGCGTTTCTTATTTTCCATTATGATTCCTCATGATTTTCTACAGCCTCAATCAAGACATCTAATAGCTCACTTTCTGGAACTTTTCGAATAACTTTACCTTTTGCAAAGAGAATGCCTTCCCCACTTCCACCAGCAATCCCATAATCTGCTTCACGGGCTTCACCAGGGCCATTCACAGCACAGCCCATAATCGCAACGGTTACATTCTTTTTCATAGAGCTCAGACGTTTTTGTGCCTCTTCGACAATTTCAATCAAATTGATTTTCGTGCGCGCGCAAGTCGGACAAGAAACAAGGTCAATTCCCTCTTTTCTAAGACCCAAAGAGCGTAAAATTTCTCTTGCCGTGTACACTTCTTCAATCGGGTCATCCGTTAAAGAGACGCGAATGGTGTCACCAATTCCCTCTGCGAGAAGAGTTCCAATGCCCACAGCAGACTTAATCGATCCAGAAAGTTTTGGTCCTGCTTCTGTCACACCTAAATGCAAAGGATAATCGGACATTTCAGAGAAGAGTCGACAAGCTTCGATGGTTTCAACCACATTACTGGACTTGAGTGCCACTTTCACATTGGTAAAACCCATTTCTTCTAATTCACGGATTTGCTTTAAGGCACTCTCAACAATACTACGCCTGTTCACACCACCGTATTGGTCGATCATCTCTTGATGCAGCGAGCCAGAATTCACGCCGATACGGATGGGAATCGTCTTTTTATTACAAGCATCGACAATCGCTTGTACGCGCTCGTTGCCTCCGATATTTCCCGGATTAATGCGCAAACAATCAC
>CAMDZK010000030.1 GCA_945910665.1 uncultured Peptostreptococcaceae bacterium | reverse complement strand
TGCTACGCGCAGTTCCAGCGATCATAGACATGGCAGCCTCTAAGTCGGCCGCATTTAAATCAGGCATTTTGGTTTCTGCGATTTCTTTGACTTGCGCTTTTGTGAGCTGTGCTACTTTTGTTTTGTTTGGGGCACCTGAACCGGACTCGATTCCAAGGGCTTTTTTAATTAAAACAGCCGCTGGAGGAGTTTTGGTGATAAACGTAAAGGAACGGTCTTGGTAAACCGTCAATACGACAGGAATGATTAAGCCCATTTGTTCTTGCGTTTTTGCATTAAATTCTTTCGTGAACTGCATGATGTTAACACCATGTGGTCCAAGTGCTGTTCCGACAGGTGGCGCAGGTGTCGCTTTCCCTGCTGGAATTTGTAATTTTACAATTGCCTGCACTTTTTTAGCCATTTTGCATAACTCCTTTTCAAAAAGGTTGTGGTATTGCGGGTGCTACCCTCCCACCATTTATTCACAACGCTATTTTAGACTTTCTCGATATCTTCAATATCTAATTCTGTTAAGGTCTCTGAACCAAAAATAAATACATAGGCCTTAATTTTACGACGATCATCGGAAACAGAATCGACTTTTGCCACCATATCCATAAAAGGACCTGCAATGACTTTTATATTGTCGCCTGGCTCCAAATCCATCGGCACATTGGCTTGCGGTGTTTTTACACCCAAACGACGCGTTTCTTGGTCGGTTAACGGCACTGGTTTTGAACCAGGACCTACAAAACCCGTCACACCACGCGTATTTCTCACCAAATACCAAGTGACATCGTTGATAATCATTTTGATCATCACGTATCCAGGAAAGATTTTTCTCTCCTTCACTTGTTTGCCGCTGCTTTTTTGGTCGATGTATTCTTCCGTAGGCACCATCACTTCAAAGATATCATCTTTGAAACCACGGTTTTCTACGAGGTTTTCGATATTCCTTTTTACTTTGTTTTCGTGACCAGAGTACGTGTGGACAATATACCACTTTGCCTCCTGCTCCCGTTCTTGTCTTTCTTGTTGTTCAACTTCAGTCATACGTCACAGGACAAAGTTTGTCCAACACCTCCTTTAGTTTACGATTAAACCGATCAGCGTTTGGAAAATTTGATCCAAGCCAAATACGATTAAGGATAGCAATATGGACATGACAATGACCACAACCGTATAATTTACAAGCTGTTTGCCTGTAGGCCAGATAATTTTCTTAAATTCTGATCGAACGCCTTTAAAAAAGCCGCTTGCTTTTGCGTTTCGTTTCTCTTTTGCGCTTGTCTGCGTTGCCATTTTCCTCTCCTAACTAGCGGGTTTCTCTGTGCAATGTGTGTTTTTTACAGAACTTACAATATTTGTTAAGCTCCACACGTTGCGTAGTAACCTTCTTGTTCTTGTTAGAAGTGTAGTTACGGTTCTTGCATTCAGTACAAGCCAGAGTAATACGATCTCTCATAAAGCACCTCCTGAACGAATTGGTACTAAAAAATGGATAGGAGCCCTATCCATTTCGCACCGGGAAAATCATATCATGAAAATCTGTGATTGTCAACAATTTGAAAAGAAAATAGCTCGTTCTCTACCGTTTACTCTTTCGATGATAAAAACCCACCATAAAGAGAAGAAACAAAACCCCAATCCATATGCATGTCACCGTCGTATGATCTTGAGAAATCGCATAAAAGGTTTCATTCACATCAATTCTGTACGGATTCCACGAAAGCATTTGAATCATTCGCCCAAAACAAAAGACGAGAAGATATAAAAGGGTGGCAAATAAGGCCCAGATTTGCTCTTTCACATACCACATCACCGTAAACCCAAACCAGGCGTAGAGAGTAGAAAACAGAAAATAGCGCACGACAAAACCCAGTCCCAATGGACTGTAGTAAGTGATAAATAAACTGGCGACGCCAAAGGCGGGAAGGGCATACAACAGCATCAAAAACATCACATGTCCCATCCACCAAAACACGTTGCGCTTCCAGTGGACATACAACTCTCCACCAGGCGATGCCAACACATCTTGCAAAGAAAGAATGGGCCATATAGCAGAAAAGGCGGGGAGCACATTTCCCACAAAGAGGTTCATGTAGGCTCCCACATAAATTTCTTGGGCGATGTTTGCTAAGTAATAATGCCACAGGGATATGCTCAAGATGCCAAGGAGTGGAATATATTTCCAAAAGCCCAAGTTTTGGAAAAAGAGGATGCGCCTACGCATGTTTGGTCAGGGCTAAGTACATGTCTTCCAAGCTGACACCAGAAGGGGTTGCTTCTTTTGGCAGCGGATCTCCGTAAATATGACAGCGGAGCCCACCCTCTTCTGTATGGACTTGTAGGACTTTGACTCTTTCTTCTAAGGCTGGGAGTTCTTCTGGGCGAATGGTGATAACGCCAATTTTTCCTGCCATTTGTTTCGTGAGGTTTTCTTTCTTTTCGTGGATGAGGACTTTTCCCTCATGGAGGATGGCGACGGTATCGCCAATTTGCTGGACGTCTTCCACAATATGGGTGCATAAGACGATACAACGATCCCTGCCTAGTGTTTCGATGAGATTTCTGAGATGGACGCGTTCTTTGGGGTCGAGCCCTACGGTGGGTTCGTCTAAGAGGAGGATGTTTGAATCGCCAATCAATCCTTGGGCAATGCCCACCCGGCGTAGCATTCCACCGGAGAGGTGTTTCACGCGTTTGTTTCGTTCCTCCCATACATTCGTCTGTTCGAATATGGGTGTGAGGTCATATTTTTTGAATCCTTTTAACAGAGAAACGTATTCTAACGCTTCTTTGACGGTCAACTCTTCCATAATTTGAAAGTGTTGGGGTACATAGCCGATGTTACTCTTTTTGCCTTCGGTTTCAATCATCCCTTGAAAGGGAACCAAACCCAAGATACAGCGAATGAGCGTCGTCTTCCCCGCCCCATTGGGTCCCAACAAACCGTGGACCCCCAAGGGAAAGGTGAGGGATATATCGTCTAATACTTTCTTTTTTCCATACTTTTTAGTTACGTTTTGGATAGTAATCATTGGTAGGTCTCCATCAGGTTTTGTAAGTCTTCATAGGTGTAGTTTTGCTCTACTAAGAGTTCATCATGCCACGCTTTGATAAACTCCATTGGATTTTCCACTTGCTCAAGGAAGGTCACTAATTCTGGATACGGGACGTATTTTGCGGAATAAGGAGCGTAGATCATCGCGTATCCATGTAAAAATGCGATCTGCATCTCTTCATTTTGATAAAGAAATTCTGGCTCTGAGGCAAGAATTGAAGACATGATTTCATATCGATAAAACTCTTGATTTCTCGTGCCTTCTTGTTCTTCAATTGGCGGGTATAAAAATGTACCCCACTTCCTGTAAATTGTATCACTACTCTGGCGGCAATCCAATTCATACCCTCCAAATGAACCTGTGAAAAGTTCACTAAAGCTTACAATTCTTTGCGTGGGCTGTACTTCAAGCCCTAATTCTTTTCTGAGTTCGGCAATCCCATCTAATACTGGTTTTGTTGCCCGTTGAATTTCGACAGGGTCTAAATCTGTATACACATACTCTACTTCATCGATTATCTGTGTACTCACGCGACCAAAGACTAAGTCTAACCCTTGCGCCTCTCCTTCTCCTTGAATATTTGACCAATACGGTTCATCATCTTCGACGAATAGCTTATAGTATGTTGTAATGGTTGGTTGTGGAATAGGAGTAACGCTTCCATCTCTAAAAATCATGGACTGCCCCATCTTAGGAATGGGAAACCAATGGTAATTGCTTGTGAGTATTACTGCGCCTTCATCTGTTAAAAAGTGTCCATGTGGCCTTCCCTCATAGGTAAAATCCATTTGGATATTTTCACCAGAGAGTCCTTTGTGCTGTAATGTAATCACATCATCCTCTTGTAAAAAATCCACTTCTTGATTATTTATTTTCCATGAAATTACCGAGAATTGTCGTTGTAGATTCAATTGAATAGTGTCTGTGTCTTGTTGAACCACAAGATCACCTATTCCTTGAACAGAAATCTGCATCCCGTCACGACGCACATGGAGTGTCAGCGTATCCCAATATGTGAGAGGAGCTTCAAATGGTACTTCTTCTTTTTGAAAATAATAGTACTCATTATCTTCCTTTGAAATCGTAGATACTCTCTCTAAAAGTACATTTTCATCAGAGGCAAAAGCAATTGCAAGAACAAAGAGTAACCCTGTGCTCACTAAAAATATGGTTTTTTCTTTTGATTTTTCTCCTTTCTTTTGCCGTACTGCAAAAGCTATGAATAGAGCCATTGACAGCCAAAGAAGGGGACGCAACCACATAGAAAAAGTGATATCATATCCAGAAAGTGCACTATACAAGATGCCTGTACTGTCAAAACCAAAAAGTGGACTTACGCTCCTTAGGATGGAGTTGTTAGCAACATACGGTAAATAGATTTGCATACCAAAAGAACCCAAGAAAAATCCGATAATACCTGCAAGAAAGTATCCGATTATTCCTTGAAATAGTTTGCTAATCGCCCAACCTAAAGTTCCAGTAACCATCATGGGAAGGAGATAATGCAAGAACACAACAAGAAGGGTTTCAAGAAGTAGGTTCATCTGTACGGGTTCAACGAAATAGCTGATAAGAATAAAGCACATCATGCCCAATACGATGATTGTAAACAGTGCATAAAGGCTTAAGAGCTGCGGGAGCGTTCGCCTTCTCTCATACTCGAGTGTTTGCATCCATTCTCGAATTCCCTTTTGCTCTTGTATTTTTGCAAAGCGATACCCAGAAAAAACTGCAAAAAGCATCGTTAATTGGTGAAGAGCACGAAATCCATAGAGTGCTGTAACTCGTTCTGTCCACACCCCATAGATTGTAAAAATCCAAAGAAGGATAATTGTGATAAAATTAATCCGATCGCGTCGCAATCGGATTAATTCTAAGTGAAGCAATTTGTTCATAGTTTTAATCATATAAGGTTCCTGCGCCCCTACAACCAGTTGTTCTTTTTCCATATGGGTCAAGCTCTAAAATATAGGCACGCGTCCCTTGTGTTGGATCAATTTTGAAAGGCTTGCTCGATGAGGATCCTCCTATAGACATATGTGAATATGTGATTTCTTGATAAACATCTTTTCCAATCCATAAATATACTATCGCATACAAGGAACGAGCTGATGTAGAAGAATGCGTTGCTTCATACTCTAGGAAATTATTTGCCTGTTTAATTTGGGGGGACTGTGCGTACGTTTGCCAAGTTGATATCTTTACTTGAACGATATCTCCATCATAAGCAAAAATAATTGCCGGGATGAGTAAGAGCAGAGTTAACATAAGTGCAGATAAATTCTTTCTTGTTTTCATTTTTCAATCCTCCTTTATCTATATTATAAAAAAAAAAAAAAACGATTGTCAATGGAATTATCGAATATTATATCAACTAATTCAACTTTTTTATTAATGGCGATCGCATTCGATTCCAACTATAAAATGTCGATTAAAATATCTTTTCATACACATATATCTACGCATGTTTGGTCAGCGCTAAATACATGTCTTCCAAGCTGACACCTGAAGGCATAGCTTCCACAGGCAGTGGGTCTCCTTAGATGTGACAGCGGAGCCATCTTCTTCTGTATGGACCTGCAGAACTTTCACTCTCTCTTCTAATGAGGGCAGTTCTTCTGGACGAATGGTGATGACGCCAATTTCCCCTGCCATTTGCTGTGTGAGGTTCTCTTTGTTTTCGTGGATGAGCACTTTTCTTTCATGGAGGATGGCTACAGTGTCTCCAATTTGCTGTACGTCTTCCACAATATGGTGAGCGCAGCGAACCATTTCATTAATAATAGAGAAAATAGAGGATGAAGAATGAAATGCGCTTTGCGCATGAAATGTCCTACGGACATGAATGGATGGCTTCGCCCTCATGAAGAATGAGAAAGAAGTATAAAAAAAGAAGAACTCCCAGAGGAATTCTTCTTCATGTCAGTTCTTATTTTTCGATTTTGGATACGACGCCGGCGCCAACTGTACGGCCACCTTCACGAATCGCGAAACGAAGTCCTTCGTCCATTGCGATTGGTGTGATGAGTTCGATGATGAATTTCGCGTTGTCTCCTGGCATAACCATTTCAACGCCTTCTTCTAATTGGATGTCGCCTGTTACGTCTGTGGTTCTGAAGTAGAATTGTGGTCTGTATCCGGAGAAGAATGGTGTATGACGTCCACCTTCTTCTTTGGTTAATACGTATACTTCAGATTCGAATTTTGTGTGTGGGTGGATGGTTTTTGGTTGTGCTAATACTTGTCCACGTTCGATTTCGTTTCTTTGGATTCCGCGTAAGAGAATTCCTACGTTGTCTCCGGCTTCAGCTTGGTCTAAGAGTTTCTTAAACATTTCTACGCCTGTTACAACTAAGGTTCTGGATTCTTCGGAGAGTCCGACGAGTTCTACGTTGTCGCCAACTTTAACGGTTCCTCTTTCAACACGGCCTGTTGCTACAGTTCCACGACCTGTGATGGAGAAGACGTCCTCAACTGGCATCAAGAATGCTTTGTCGGTTGCTCTTTCTGGTGTTGGGATGTATTTATCCACTTCTGCCATGAGTTCTAAGATTTTTTCAGACCATTCAGATTCTGGTTCTTCGATTGCTTTTAATGCAGATCCTACGACGATTGGTGTGTTGTCGCCGTCGAATTCGTATTCGCTTAAGAGTTCACGGACTTCCATTTCTACGAGTTCGATGAGTTCTTCGTCATCAACCATGTCTGCTTTGTTTAAGAAGACTGCGATTTTTGGTACGCCTACTTGACGGGATAATAAGATGTGCTCACGGGTTTGTGGCATGGGGCCGTCTGCTGCTGATACAACGAGGATTGCGCCGTCCATTTGTGCGGCTCCTGTGATCATGTTTTTAACGTAGTCGGCATGGCCTGGGCAGTCCACGTGTGCGTAGTGACGGTTTTCTGTTTCGTACTCAACGTGTGAAGTAGAGATGGTGATTCCTCTTTCTCTTTCTTCTGGCGCTTTATCGATGTGTGCGTAGTCTACGTATTCACCAGTACCATATTTTTTGTTGAGCGTCATTGTGATGGCTGCAGTTAACGTAGTTTTACCGTGGTCAACGTGGCCAATGGTTCCAATGTTTACGTGTGGTTTGTTTCTTTCAAATTTTGCTTTTCCCATGGGTGCTCCCTCCTCAAATTCTTTCAAGGGTTAATCCCCTTGTAATAAACGCTATTGCAATCATTTTACCATATCTTGACGTGGCTTTGCAATGTATCGTGGCTGTACAAACGCGGTGCAGCAAAGGCGGCGCCGATCACTTCTTGTGGTTCTCCCTTTAACAACTCTTGTGTGACAGCAATCATTGTACTTCCTGTGGTCACAAAATCGTCCACTAAAAGGATTCTCTTTCCTCGTACATCACTGGGTTTAGTCAAATGAAAAGCTCCCTTTAAATTGTGTTGTCTCTCACTTCTTGAGAGTTTGTTTTGTTCTTTTGTCTTCTTTCGTTTTTCAATCGGTGTGAGCAGCGGGAGATGCATTTTTTCTGCAATTTCTTCTGCTAATAACACACTTTGGTTGTATCCTCTTTTTCTGACGGCTACTTTTGTCATGGGTACCGCGATGATTCCATCGACTTGTATATTCTTTTCACAAATCATGCGAGCAAATAATTCTCCCATAGGTTTGGCCAGTTCTGCTTGCTCCTTAAATTTAAAAACCCGCATTAACTCTTGCAAAAAGCGGTTGTAAAAATAGGCAATGTGACAAATATGTTCATCATCGTAATAAAAGGCGCCCATTTCTTTCTCAAATTGTGCCATACAATCTGGGCAAAAGGGGTCATCGTGTATCTCTTCTTCTCGACAACGCAGACAAATGCCCTCTCGTAGAAAGAGGAAGTCCGTCCATCTCATGAAAACTTCCTCCCAATGTCCGCTGCCTCTCGCATGCGTTTTGCCAAATGGGTATAGCGTTTGGTTGTTCGCACATTTCCAATCATTTGCGTTAATACGCTCTTTTCTCCCACTAAAATAACCATTGTTTTGGCTCTTGTAATGGCTGTATAAATGAGATTTCTCGTATAGAGCATCGGTGGTCCTTTGTGTAGAGGGATGATGACATAAGGAAACTCGCTTCCTTGGGATTTATGAATCGTAATGGCGTAGGCCAATCCCAAATCGTCCAGCTCTTTTCGTTGATACCTGCAAAATCCTCCATCGTCAAAGCGCACCGTCAGACCATCGTCAAAGACGCTTTCAATCGTCCCAATATCTCCGTTAAATACCCCTTCTCGAATTTCTCCTGAAGGGAGAGTTAAGGCAATATCGTAGTTATTTTTCATCTGCATGACCCGGTCTCCTTCTCGAAAAATCGTGCCGCGAAGTTCCATTTCTTCCTTGCTCGGCGTTTTTGGATTGAGGGTTTCTTGCATGGCGATATTTAGATTTTCCGTTCCAAAGGGCTGTTTTTTAACGGGCGATAAAATCTGAATGTCTGTCCCAGGTTTAGCACTGTAGGCTTCTGGAAGTCGTTTCGCCATGAGCGATTGGATGAGTCCAATGGACTGAAAGACACTGGGCGTTTCCATAAAAAAGAAGTCTTTATCCATCTCGTTAACGACAGGGTCCTCTCCTTTTTGCATGCGATGGGCATTCATGACGATGAGGCTTTCTTGTGCTTGTCGAAAGACCTTTTGTAAGCGTACTGTAGGGATTTCTTCTGATTGGATAAAATCTTCCAAGACATTGCCCGCGCCCACCGACGGTAGTTGATCCACATCGCCGATGAGGACAAGGCGCGCAGACGGTGGAATGGCACGTAACAATTGACCCGTTAATTCTAAGTCGAGCATTGACGATTCGTCCACAATGACCCAATCGACATCTAAGGGGCTTTCTTCATCGTAGGCAAAGGGAGGATATTCTGAAGGGTTGTATCCCAGCAAACGGTGTATCGTGCTTGCTTCCATCCCTGTGCTCTCTTCCATGCGTTTAGCGGCCCGTCCCGTTGGTGCACAAAGTGCAATCTTTTGGTGTTCTTCTCGAATGACCTCTAGCAAAGAGCGTAAGAGAGTCGTCTTCCCCGTTCCTGGCCCGCCAGTAATGATGCCAGCCTTACTTTGTAAAAGCATGCGCACACCTGCTGCTTGTTCGTCAGAAAGACCGTCCCCAAAGTCTTCTGGTACTTCCATCGGTTCAAAATCTTCAAAGAGAAGGCGTGTCATGCGATGTGCCACTTCTTTTTCTTGTTCGTAGACTTCATGGCGATAATAGTAATTTGCCTCTTCCATCCGTTCTGCGTGAAGTTTAAGTTGTGCCATCATGGGAAACA
>CAMDZK010000029.1 GCA_945910665.1 uncultured Peptostreptococcaceae bacterium | reverse complement strand
GATTTGAGAAGCATCAAATCGGGCAATTTTCGCATGGGACCTTCTATAGGTTTTTTTTTAACACCTAGATAGGTCTCCAAAATTTCTTGCTTCGCAAAAATTAAATTTACCTTTGGCGAATGATATTTCTCGCTTACGCTCGTAATGATATATGCGAGTTGGGCATATTATACATTTCGTCGCAAGTGTAGAAAAAGGAGGTACAGCTATGCGGGAATTCTTTTCTTATGGAATTAAAATATGGTTCTAATTATTACTGATTTCTGTACTCTTTCGACAACTGTATTATCGTGCTGACAAAAACGGGGAGAATGGCAAAGGATTTTCCATTTTAGCAATGCTCTTTTTTGTCCTTGCGATTCGTCTATTTGATCATTTCGCTCATCCTAAAGGCGAATTAAAAATTGAAACACATTAGGGCTAATAATAAACACGGCAATTCGAGTGAGTTGCCGTGTTTTTATCTGTATAAGATTCGCCGATTATTATTCATTCACTGTGATTGTGCTTGGTTCGTATCCATCATAGGGTGGTTCGAAGAAAAAGAGCGTTTCACCGGCCATTTCTTTCTTTTCATAGGGAATTTTAACCTCACGATCAGTCGTTTTGTCCTTAATGACTAAATGGCCTTTTTCAACGTCTTTCATCGTAAAGATTAGCTTATATTCTCCAAACAGATGCTCACCTTCACCAATAACATGTTCACCTAATTCAACTTCTTTTCGCGTAATCCAAAAGATTACTCCAGGAGTGGTTTCGTCATCATCATCAGTTACCTTCAAAATTTCAGGCATGTATCTCTCCTCATTTTCATCTTGAAAATATATATCGACCGACTCTTCTATTATTCCATTTTCTGAAGTTCCACTTACTACCATAGGAATCGCTAAACGATCGTCACGAAGACTCCCACTATCAAAAATCAAGTTTAGGCTATTGAGATTCGCAAAGTGCAAATCAAAAGAATCATCCATTTTTAAATATTGACTTTTTTCTTTAACGAACTGGAATTCAATATTCTCGTCATTTAATTTGACGTCAAATGGGCGATTATTTAGGCCTTCTATCAACACCGTCGCATAGAATAACTCACCCCCATAAATCTCTCCATCAGAAGGAGTGAAGAATTCATATTTCACGGTTGGTAGCCACTCCTTATCATCTTGAATCACTTTAAATTTTGCAATTTCTGTAACATTAACAAGATCATCGTCAATCGCTGTCAGTGCAAAACGAATCTTTACTTGTTCGTCTTCAATTACGGTATGAACAACTTGAACGATTAAATCATCAATAATCACTCTTTCCATCATTGGGAAATCTACAGGTTCTACAAAAGAAGTGGGGTCTATCTCTTGAGGCTTACAAGATGTACAAAGAATCAGGCAAAATATAAGTAAAATAAACTTTTTATTTTTTTCTCCTTATGTTTGAAAAGGCTAAGCGTAAGGTTTACAATTCCTCCTTCCATTCAATTTAAGCATATGATATCCTATTACATTGTTAATATCTATTAAAATATTCTATAAATCATTCGATTCATTGAAAAAGAAAACTCGCGGTTTCCCACGAGTTCTAATATTTAATGTAAAAGTGAGGCAGCCACAGAAGCTTCCTGCCGAGGCCATATCCTGGCCGAGCGGCCGCGAGCGTGCCGAGGCAGGAACTCCTGTGGCCGACGGACTATAAATATGCTGGATCTATTTATTCTAGAGATATCTATTCCTCTACTTCATAGATTTGATCCAACATCGTTCCATCCCTGTATTCACTCACTGCCACCACTTTTTCTCCTTTGGGTCGTTCTTTGGGAATTCCTGTCATTTGGATCGCAGTGTCATATAATTGTTCGATGGTACAATACATGGGATGGTGTTTTAGTTTCTCCGTGAGCCACTGGTTCTTCGGATTCACGGCAAGACCCCGTTCCGTGACGATTAAGTCCACTGTTTCTCCGGGTGTGGAAATTGTACGAACTTTTTTTACAACGGCTGCGCGTCTTGCGTTCACGAGTTTTGTCACGATAACAGCGATTTTTGCACCGGCAGCGGTATCTGCATGACCACCAGAACCACCCAAAATCATTCCATCGGACCCCGTCGTAACATTTACATTAAAATCCAAATCAATTTCTGATGCCCCTAAAATGACGACATCCAATTGATCGACAATATTTCCCATTTGAAGGGGATTTGCGTATTTGCTTGCACTCATCTTCTTGTGATTCGCATTTTTCGCAATCGATTCTGTCGCGCCAACGGTAAAACATTGGACATCCCATAGATTTTCAAAGAGTCCTTCTTCCATCATTTGAACGAGGGCGTCGGTAATTCCTCCCGAAGCAAAAGAACCTTTCACATTGTGCTCAATCATCCAATCGCGAAGATACGTTGCCACTGCCAAAGAAATGCCCCCTGCTCCTGTTTGGAAGGAGAATCCATCGTCTAAAATCCCACTCATAGCGAGGGCATCGACCGTATGTCTTGCCACACGAAGACCGACTGGATCCCTTGTGACGCGCGTCGTCCCACTCACAATTCCATTTTTGTCGCCAATGCGATCCACGGTAAGAACAGCATCAACCCAATGGCCATCAATTTCTGGCTCGTCTACTGAATCGACCAAATGGTCTGTGATAAGGACCACCTCTTTGGCCATTTGGGCATCGGCGATGGCATAGCCCAAAACACCGCAACTAGAAGGTCCCATGGAACCTGTCGCATTTCCTTTTTTGTCTGCACTAGGCGCTGCTAAAAAGGCGACGTCAATCGGTAATTCTCCTTCTAAAATGGCTCTCGGACGACCACCATGGGTGGTAATGGTACACACTTCTTTGCATTTTCCACGGCTAATCGCTTCAGCCACAGGACCAGAAATATAATCCGCATGAATACGAGTCACCGTGCCATCTTCTAATAAATCGACGAGCATCGCATGGCAAGGAAACACAGAACTAGCCGCTAAGGTGATGTTTTTGATGCCTCGTTTTTGAAGGGCCGCCATCACCATGGGTAACACTTCATCTCCGTTGCGTAAATGGTGATGAAAGCTGACCGCCATTCCATCTTTCAGTTGAAGCGTGTTTAACATATCATCAATTTCTGTAAAGAGTGCTGCTGACTTCTTTTTTTCTATGGTATATTCTTTTGTCGTATAGGTTTGTACACCTTGAAAGGGCTTCTGATTCATTCTGCTAACCCCCATCGTTTTGCTGCAACCATCGTTTGTTCCGCTCGCGCGATGACTGGCGCATCGACCATTTTTCCTTTGAAACTAAATACACCTAAACCTTGGCTTTTATAGGTTTCATTTAAGCGTAAAATCTCTTTGGCTTCGATAATCTCATGCTCTGAAGGGGAGAAAAATCGATTCACCGTCTCCACTTGACGAGGGCCAATTAAGAGCATGCCATTCATACCGATCGCTTTGGCTAGCTTCATGTTCTCTAGGAGTCCTTCTTCATCGTCCACGTCCGTAAAAGGCGTATCGATGGCATCATACCCGTAGGCTTTCGCAGCTGTGGCAATCGCCATGCGCGCGTACTGTATCTCAAGTCCCTCTTTTGTTCTTTTGACACCCAAGTTGGACGAGTAATCTTCGCCCCCTAAGCAAAGGGCTTCGATGCGTGTACTTGCTTCGCAAATCTCTTTTAGATGCATCACATCCATGGGTGATTCGATGAGAAGAAGCCACTTCACAGATTCGAGTATTCCCTTTACTTCTAAGTATTGTTCCATCGTCTCAATGGCTTCTCGATTTGCCTTTGGGAGAACGATGGCATCTGGGTTTGCAGGAAGGATAGTCTGTAAATCTTCTTGCCACCAAGGACTGTCGATGGGATTGATGCGCACAGTCACTTCACTGTGTTTAAAGTCAATTGTTTCAAGAGCTTGTAGAACGAGAGAACGGGCACTGTCTTTTTCATCGAGGGCAACCGCATCTTCTAAATCGAAAATAATCGTATCTGCACCGAGGACATCTGCATCTTGGAGCATGCCAGGGTTATTTCCCGGCATAAATAAAATGGATCGTCGGTTCATTGGGCCCTCCTTATCGCAGTCTCCACGCGGGCGATAATGGTACAGTCCAAAGCTCCTTTGTCTTCAATTTGAATGGAGCCTTGTGTGACGTCCATTTTTTGCAAAGTTTCTCGTACCACTTTTTCGATTTGTTCGCCAAACTCATAATAGACGGGACTTTCAATTGAAAGGATTAACTCTTTTGCTGGTTCCACCGTCACAAAAGCGTCATTGGAGCTGAATGTCCCGCAAACGGCTTTTTTTTTGATTTCCATCCTCTTCCTCCTTTAACAGATACAGGGTCAAGGTGCAGGTCACTAAATCTGCCACTCCACCCGTAGAAATTCCTTCTTTGATACAAAATTCATTAAAATAATCTTTTTTCTCCAACGTTCCTTCTGGCTTTGCCATCGCTTGGGCTTTTCTCCAGAATTCTATGCCTCTTCGGCGAATGGCCGTCGTGTCATCCGTGTTTTGCATCCACCAAAGGGTGCACGCATCGATATTCTTCGCACGGTCCACATTCTCAAATAAAGTATCAAACCCTTCCAATGCATGCCCTCTCGCACCGCAGTTTTCTTTGGAGAAGTGCGGAGGCGGGTGCAATAAATCTTCCTTTAATGACTGGGTTCGGTTAGAGATATAGTCCTTCATCGACTTGAAATCACAGTTAAGATAAGCATCGAACAAGAGCAAAGAAAAAAAGTGGAGTCCCTTTTGCGCGTTGATTCCTTGGGTCGCCTGCATGAGTTTTTTCTCCCCTTCCACTCCGTATGTGCGAAGCTGTTGAAAGGTTGTCTCTTCCGGCATTTCCTTCAAAATGCCTAAGAGCGCTTTTGTACTATCGATAAAGGTCCCCGCATCCATATCTGCATGAACTCCCGTCGTCGAAAATCCGACGCAACCGTAGGTGCGAATCCGTGAAAGTTCTGTGGTTATCGCAAAGAGTAAGGTCCGCAAGAAACGCTCTTTTTTATCCACAGGCATGAGATAGATTTCCACTTGACGATAGAAAAAATCAATCACTTCATCCAATGTATGGGTCCGATTTCTCACACAGAGGACCGCCCGTTTGGAGCAGATAAAGCATTTTCTTTCGTCGTGCCCCAACTCCCTTCGACTCATCTCGCCACTTGTATTCATCACATCAATATCAACCAGACGACCTAATGGATGATTTTCTTCCAATTGAAGGGCGTATTCTTTTACTTCCAAAGCCTCTTTCGCGGTGCCAAGTAAAAAAATAAGTCCTTCTTCTTTATACATGGTTTCCCTGTGGCAAATGGGAAGTTCTTTTTCCATTGCAATCATCATCAGGAGTGAAACAAAATTGGCGACTGGATTTTTCTTTTCTTTCCCTGGAAAATTGGGTCTTATGATCACGATCGTTTCAAACTCTTTTGCCAATTCGTGTTGGCGATGCGCTCGTTCTTCTCTGGTTTCATAAATCATTGAGATACTCCCATGTGGCTTTTGGCACAACCTCTTTGATGGCATCGAACTTCCCCAATTTTGCCGCTTCTCGCACTCTGGAAGCAGTTATCACTTTTCCATCGTCCGTTTCCAAACGGTCCATGATGATGACTTCACATTCTGGCGGTAAAATTTCCAGTAAGGTTTCGTTGTATTGAGCAGTTGCTAAATCCATGGGTTCCGAACCGAGATAGCGCTTTGTGATGCCATAAAAAGGGACAAAATATTTCTTAAAGAGAAGGGCATCTAGTTTCGCGTATTCACGGCTTCGTTCATTCACCGCTTTCATAAAATAGGTGGGGAAAGTTTTACTGGAGATAATATAAGGACCCGATGGTAGGACTTGTACATTATCCATCTCTTTCAATGTCTCTTGTACAATGGTAAAGCGTGTGGCAAATGGCACGTCGGATCGGTTTTCTTCCACGACAAAAACCAGCACAAAATTCTCTCGTGCTGCTTGTTTTACGAGTTCCAAGTGACCATTGGTCATGGGGTTTGCATTCATGACAATGGCTGCAACGCCGTTTCTTCGAGGGGGATGATTGGCTAACCAAGCTTCGGGAGAATGAGGTCCTCGATGCAATAAGACCACTTTTCCCGTGTCGGCCAAAAGGGTAAATCCCCCCTGATGAAAATGGTTTTTATATTCTGACTTCGTAAAGATAAATAAATCTTCATGTCCTTGTTCGGAACCTTCTTTTAAGAGGGCGGCGAGAATCGCGTCCGTGTATCCCAATTCTTGATACAGGGGATCCACCGCAAACATTTTGAGAATGTTTCCATCCAAAGCACCGCAGGCGACAATTTTTTCTTGTTCATAACCCGCAAAAAGAATGGTAAAAGGTTCAAAATCTAAATCGACGCGCGTTAAGAGAGCTTTCACCTCTTCCAGTTGAAAGCTCTCTGGGTCAATTCGATCAATCCTCATCGTGTGCAAATTGCGCGTATTGGTTATTTCCGTAGGAATCAACGACGACGACAGCGGGAAAATCCACCACGTCGTATTTGCGAATCGCTTCTGGTCCTAAGTCTTCATAGGCGATGACGCGACTACTTTTTACTGCTTTGGATAAAAGAGCCGCAGCGCCACCGACCGCAGCAAAATAGATCGCCTTATGCTTTTTGATCGCATCCACCGTTTCTTGGCTTCGGCTTCCCTTGCCAATCATTCCCTTGAGTCCTCTCTCTAAGAGCATGGGTGTAAAGCGGTCCATCCGGTACGCTGAAGTAGGTCCACAAGAACCTACGGCATGGCCTGGGCGCGCAGGAGTTGGTCCTACATAATAGATGACTTGCCCTTCAATATCAATGGGTAGTTCCTCCCCTTTTTCCAAGGATTCCGCCATTCGAATATGGGCAGCATCTCGTCCAGTATAGATCGTCCCGTTTAAAAGAACACCGTCTCCTGCTTTTAAATCTGCAATTGCTTCGTCAGTTAATGGTAATGATATGCGTTTTCTATTCATCGTCTTCCTCACAGTACAGCTCTTGCGTGGCGCGAAGCATGGCAACACATGGTCACACACACAGGGATGGATGCAATATGGGTTGGATACGCTTCAATTTTTACGCCAAGGGACGTCATTTTTCCACCAAAGCCGCCAGGTCCGATACCCAGTTCATTAATTTTTTCCAATAGGTCTTTTTCTAATTGGCGATAATTGGAATCTGGATGCTCATCTGCAAGAGGTCGCATGAGAGCGCGTTTTGAAAGCATGGCAGCATAATCGATTGTGCCACCGACACCAACGCCAACCACGGATGGTGGGCATGTGTTTGGCCCTGCAATTTTTACGGTTTCCAATATGAAGTCAATCACGCCTTCGAGACCATCCGATGGAATGAGCATTTTCGTGCGGCTCATATTTTCACAGCCAAAGCCCTTGGCACTGGCCAAAATTTCCACTTTGTCGCCTGGAACAAAACGCGTATAAACAACCGCTGGTGTATTATCGCCTGTATTGGTGCGGTCAAAGAGCGGATCTTTCACGACAGATTTACGCAAATACCCTTCTTCATAAGCTTTTCTGATTCCTGCATCGATCGCTTTTTGGAGGTTTCCTTTAATATGAACGTCTTCCCCAATGTCTACAAAAACCACAGCAAGTCCCGTATCTTGACAGATGGCGAGTTTTTCTTCTCTGGCGATTTTGTAGTTTTCACTCAGTTGCTCTAAAACAAAGCGACCGACTTCAGAGGTTTCTGATTTCGCAGCGGCGGCTACGGCTTCTTCAATTTCAGGTTCGATATTATAATTCGCTTGCAAGAAGAGATCAGCAACAACTTTTTCTATTTCTTGCGTTTGTATTGTTCTCATGATTTTCCTTTCGATCCATCTAAGTCTGTAAACAACGTATTCACCACGCGGATGTCTTCAATACTTTCTACTCCAACCAAGGTTAATAGCATCCAACTCTTTGTAAAAGGATCTTGTGTCAATTGCGGGTAGATGAGAAAATCTTTGATATCTCCCGTATTATTCACGTGCATGCGCGGTCCTTGGCAGGCTCGTATCCATTCGCCGACGCTAATGTGATTGTCGTTTTTATAAGCGATGGGAAGCTTTTGGTCGATCATTGTTTGTACATCGGCCCGGAGTTTTTCGATATCGAGGTCAGGCTTCTCATCAAATAAAATGAGAAAACCGTGTCGCACCTCGGAATGGCGAAATGCGCTATACCCTTGCTTTTCTAAGGCAATCGTTAAAAGCTCTTCTGCAGAATGAGCCATCTTGCGGTAAACAATCGATTTATACACGACGCGTTTCACTTCCTCGGGTTCAGGACCAAATTCTGTCGGGCGTGTAATGATGATTTCTTCACCAATCCCAAGCAGTAAATCCGCATTTCTACCAAGCGCTGGGTAAAGCATATCAAAATGTTCCACAACGACGCGTTTTTTTAAAGAAAGGGCCTTTAGAATCGCTTCTACAATGTCATGCATTTGATAAAATGCCGACTCGAACTGCATATCGATGTGATAGGTATGCGCGGAGTAAAAGGCGTCCTCTTCAATCGTCATGAGTGGTAAAGGACGAACGTTTAACCCTTCGTCGTCATTGGTGAGTTCAAGGCCTGGAAACATACCTTTAATCAACATGCTTTTACCACTGCCCGCATCACCAATAACCCCAATCAATAAATCGAAGGGGCTTAAATACAGCTGGCCGATTTGCTCACCCTGGTCGGCCATACGAGGATAGCCTCTTGGAGCGAGGTAAATGCTCACAAGATGGTTCCTCTGCATACGATCCGAATAACTCATTATCTAGCCTTTCTAAGGGCTAAAATGCGTTGCATTTCATTATAAACAATCATAAATCCTTCGTCGACGCCCATTCCTGGTTTCGCTAAGATTTGGTCGCAACCGGCTGCCATTCCAACATGGACGCAAATTTGGCAAGAACGCTCTGTTTCGTTACAGGTTCCACCTTGGTATGCGAGCACGCCTTTTTCTTTACAGTAGAGAATTGCTTCTACCACGTTTTGAATACCGCCTAAGTCTGGAGTTTTGATTTGAATCATGTGTCCAGCTTTTGCATCGGCAAAGTCTTTAATATCTTGTAGGGTATTACACCATTCATCAGCGACAATTTCCACAGGAATGCTCTTTTCATCTAATTCTTTGCGTAATGCTGCCAAACAACGAATTTGATCTTCTTTGTTTCCTGCATCCATTGGGCCTTCAATGCGAAGTTGATAGGGTTTTGCAGCTTCTGCTAAGGTGTCTAAATAGGAAGCCATTTCTTCAAATCCATCGACGCCAAAGATAATTCCTAAGGTTCCATATACATCAATATGAATCGTTGGATTGTATCCATCGCCATGGGATAGTTCTGTAATACGGTTGCTCAGCCATTTT
>CAMDZK010000028.1 GCA_945910665.1 uncultured Peptostreptococcaceae bacterium | reverse complement strand
CGTCAAGTACACGTAAGGAACGTTCTACTTCTACTGTAAAGTCAACGTGTCCGGGTGTATCGATGATGTTGATGCGATGGTCTTTCCAGTGACAAGTCGTTGCAGCAGATGTGATTGTAATACCACGCTCTTGCTCTTGCACCATCCAGTCCATTTGCGCTGCACCTTCGTGGGTGTCACCCATCTTATGGATTTTACCGGTGTAGTACAGAATACGTTCTGTTGTGGTCGTTTTCCCTGCATCGATATGGGCCATAATCCCGATATTACGGGTGTCTTTTAACGAAAATTCTCTTGGCACAGACTCTCTCCTTCTTTCTGATTTACACTAGAAACGATAGTGAGCAAAGGCTTTGTTTGCTTCTGCCATTCTGTGCGTATCTTCTCTCTTCTTCACGCTGGCTCCTGTATTGTTAGATGCGTCGATTAACTCTTTTGCAAGTCTTTCGAGCATTGTCTTTTCAGAACGGTTACGGCTGTAAGTAACTAACCAACGTAAGCCTAATGTTTGTCTTCTTTCTGGTCGTACTTCGATTGGAACTTGGTAGTTCGCACCACCGATACGACGAGCTTTAATTTCTAATACAGGCATAATGTTATTGAGCGCTTTGTAGAATACTTCTAAAGGCTCTTCACCTGTTTGTTCTTTAATATAATCAAAGGCACCATACACAATTCCTTGTGCGACACCTTTTTTCCCATCTAACATAATATTGTTGATGAGTTTAGTCACTACAATGTCTTTATAAATTGGATCTTGTAGGACCTCTCTTTTTGGAACGTGTCCTTTTCTTGGCACTGGCTTCCCTCCTTACTATTTAGTAGTTCAATGGTACTCGGCAATTGCCGTCGTGCGCAAATCATTTTTATGTGAATCCATAATAACGCTTTATGCACAAGTTTCGATTATTTCGATTTTTTCGCTCCGTATTTAGAACGACCTTGCTTGCGGTTAGCAACACCTGCGGTGTCGAGGGCGCCACGTACAATGTGGTAACGTACCCCTGGAAGGTCTTTAACCCTTCCTCCGCGAATCAACACGACACTATGCTCTTGAAGGTTATGTCCGATTCCTGGAATGTAAGACATAACTTCCATTCCATTTGTCAAACGAACACGGGCGATTTTACGAAGAGCGGAGTTTGGTTTCTTTGGAGTTACCGTACGAACCGCTGTGCAAACGCCACGTTTTTGTGGAGCGTTCACTTGAACAGATTCTTTTTTCAAGTTGTTCATGGTTGATCCTAAAGCTGGAGTTTTTGATTTGTAAACAACTTTTTGTCTTCCTTGCTTAATCAACTGATTAATTGTTGGCATTAGTACACCTCCTTTTTTTATTTATCATCAACATATATGTGATGTCTTTTCAGTGCCCATTGTACACCGCCGACTCTGGGACTTGTGTCGGCTGTATGTTGGATGTGAACCCCGTTATTTTTCAACATCGTTACAAGAACGGGTGTCCATCACGAAAAAGTCCACGATGATTGTAACACCCGTCTGCTTTGTTGTCAACTTATTCGACTAATTCGACAGCTTCTTGTACATCTTTTGTCATTGAATCTTCATCATCTGGGATTTCTGCATTCACTTCCGCATCCATTCCTTCGTATTGGATGGATAAGTTTTTATATTTCTTCATCCCTGTACCAGCCGGTACGAGTTTACCGATGATGACATTTTCTTTAAGTCCAATGAGATGGTCAACTTTTCCTTTAATGGAAGCGTCGGTTAAAACCCGTGTGGTCTCTTGGAATGACGCAGCACTTAAGAAGGAATCGGTCGCCAAGGATGCTTTCGTAATTCCTAAGAGGACGCGTTCCCCGTCTGCTGGGCGAAGGCCTTGTTCTTCCATCTCCTTATTCGCACGCGCAAAGTCCATAATATTTACCATGCTACCTGGGAGGAATTCCGTATCTCCTGGATCTTCGACTTTTACTTTCGAAAGCATTTGTTTAATGATAATTTCGATGTGCTTGTCGTCAATATCTACCCCTTGGAGACGGTAGACGCGTTGTACTTCTTTTGTGATGTACTTATACACGCCGTCGAATCCGCGGATGCGTAAAATATCGTGAGGATTTAAAGAACCTTCCGTCAGACGGTCCCCCGCTTCGATGACATCGCCTTTTTTCACAGCGAGACGTGCACCGTATGGAATGTTGTAGATTTTCTCCGTTCCATCTTCGCCTTTTACTTTGATGTCTTGGCGCTTTTTATTGTCAACGACATCCACAGTTCCTGCGATTTCTGAAATGAAGGCAAGTCCTTTTGGCTTTCTCGCTTCAAACAACTCTTCGACACGAGGAAGACCGGAAGTGATTCCAGCGACGGCGATACCACCTGTATGGAATGTACGCATAGTCAACTGAGTACCCGGCTCACCGATGGATTGGGCGGCGATAATTCCTACAGCTTCTCCGACGTTGACAGGTTTTCCTGTTGCCAAGTTTCTTCCATAACATTTTGCACAGACACCGCGATGGGCTTTACAACCAAGAACCGAACGCACTTTAACTTGGGTAAATCCGCGTGCAATCATATCTTCTGCAATTTCTTCCGTAATCATTTCATTTTTACGAACGAGAAGTTCGCCCGTATTTTGGTCGATGACATCTTCAAATGAGTATTTTCCAATGATACGATGGATGAGCTCTTCGATGACTTCTTTTCCATCTTTAAAATCTTCCGCCAAAATGTATTCATCGGTACCACAGTCGTCTTCGCGGACGATGACATCTTGGGCAATATCGACGAGACGTCTCGTCAAGTAACCAGAGTCTGCCGTTTTTAAGGCGGTATCTGAAAGTCCTTTTCTCGAACCGTGGGTCGAAATAAAGAATTCTTGTACAGAGAGGCCTTCTCTAAAGTTTGCTTTGATTGGAATCTCGATCGTATGACCGGTAGCAGAAGACATCAGTCCACGCATTCCAGCAAGCTGTCTAATTTGGTTTTCCGAACCACGGGCACCGGAGTTTGCCATGACAGCAACGTTATTTTTCTTATCGAGATTTTGCATCAGGACTTTCGTCACATCATTGGTTGCTTTATTCCACGTTTCGATGACGAATTCATAACGCTCTTCTTCAGAAACGAGTCCACGACGCAGGAGTGCGTCGTAATGACGTACTTCAGCATCTGCCGCTTCTAAAATTTCTTTTTTCTCATCAGGTACGATGATATCTCCCATGGAGATTGTGAGGGCTCCAATCGTTGAATATTGGAAACCAATTTTCTTAATATAGTCGAGCACTTGAGAGGTGCGGATGTTTCCATGACGGCGGAAACATCGGTCGACAATATCTCCCAATGCTTTTTTATTCACTTGTTTATCAATTTCTAATGCGTAGGGAGTTTTCTCATAGTCCACATAGCGCAAGTCTTGTGGAATACCCGCATTGAAGATGAAACGACCGACGGTACTTTCAACCAAGCCACCGCGTTTGTCTTCGTCATCTTTATACATACGCACTTTGACCATGGCATGCAGATGCACTTGATCATTATGGTACGCCTTCATCATTTCATTGTAGTCTTTAAAGATGTGACCTTCCCCTTTAGCTCCTGGCGTATGGGTGGTTAGATAATACGCACCTAACACCATATCTTGGGTTGGTGTCGTAATTGGCTTTCCATCTTTTGGCGCCAAAATATTGTTTGTTGAGAGCATGAGAAGGCGTGCTTCTGCTTGTGCTTCTACAGAAAGTGGTAAGTGAACGGCCATTTGGTCTCCGTCAAAGTCTGCGTTGTATGCTGTACAGACAAGAGGATGGAGTTTGATGGCTTTTCCTTCCACAAGAACCGGTTCAAATGCTTGAATTCCCAGCCTGTGTAAGGTCGGTGCGCGGTTTAATAATACAGGGTGGTCAGCAATGACTTTTTCAAGAACATCCCAAACCATTGGGTTCATACGCTCGACGAGTTTTTTCGCGTTTTTAATATTGTGGGCTTTTCCTTCCATGACGAGCTGACGCATAACAAATGGTTTAAAGAGTTCGAGGGCCATTTTCTTCGGCAGACCACATTGGTAGAACTTGAGTTCTGGTCCTACGACGATAACCGAACGTCCAGAATAGTCGACCCGTTTCCCCAGTAAGTTTTGGCGGAAACGTCCTGTTTTCCCTTTAAGCATGTCAGATAGGGATTTGAGGTTTCTGTTTCCTGCGCCAGAAACAGCTTTACCTCGGCGACCATTGTCGATGAGAGCATCGACCGCTTCTTGAAGCATACGCTTTTCGTTGCGTACGATAATATCAGGAGCCCCAATATCTAAGAGGCGTTTCAAACGATTGTTTCTGTTAATCACGCGGCGATACAAGTCATTTAAGTCAGACGTTGCAAATCGTCCACCCTCTAGTTGAACCATAGGGCGTAAATCGGGCGGAATGACAGGAACGACTTCAAGAATCATCCATTCTGGTTTATTTCCCGATTGTTTAAATGCTTCGACAACTTCTAAGCGGCGAATAATGCGCACGCGTTTTTGTCCTGTGGCATCTTGTAGATCTTCCCGTAACGATTCCGCTTCACGGTCAATATCAATCGCAGCTAAGAGAGTGCGAATGGCTTCCGCCCCCATGCCTGCTGTAAATGTATCGCCATACTTTTCGCGGTTTTCCATATATTCCGTTTCCGATAAGAGTTGTTTCGGATAGAGGTCTGAATCACCCGGGTCAATGACGAGATAATTGGCAAAGTACAAAACTTTTTCCAAAGAGCGAGGACTCATATCAAGTAAGAGACCCATGCGCGATGGAATGCCTTTAAAATACCAAATGTGTGATACGGGTGCCGCCAGTTCAATGTGGCCAATACGCTCACGGCGTACTTTGGATTTCGTGACTTCTACTCCACATTTCTCACAAACGACTCCTTTGTAGCGGATTCTTTTATATTTACCACAAGAACATTCCCAGTCTTTTGTGGGTCCAAAAATTTTCTCACAGAAAAGACCTTCTTTTTCCGGTTTTAAGGTACGGTAGTTAATGGTTTCCGGTTTCTTTACCTCTCCTCTAGACCATTGTCTGATCTTTTCCGGGGAAGCTAATCCAATGCGTATGGAATCAAAGTTATTTAATTCTTGCAAAGAATACTCCTTTCTGGTCTATTCGTCTTCGTAGTCATCATCGTCCATGTCTTCTACATCTTCGATGATAAAACCACTGTCTTCTGTTACATCATTGATGATTTCTTGATCGTCCATTTGGTTTTCTACTTCGTTGAAACCAGATGACTCATCATCCAATTCTCTAAATTCGATTTCTTGATCGTCTTCCGTAAGAACTTTTACATCCAATGCTAAAGACTGTAATTCTTTAATTAATACCTTAAAGGATTCCGGAATGCCTGGCTCTGGGATATTTTCACCTTTTACAATGGATTCATAGGATTTAACCCGACCGACAATATCGTCAGACTTGACCGTAAGAATCTCTTGTAGCATATGCGATGCCCCATAGGCTTCCAGTGCCCATACTTCCATCTCTCCGAAACGCTGTCCACCGAACTGCGCTTTACCACCCAATGGTTGTTGTGTAACCAAGGAGTAAGGACCAATGGAACGAGCATGGATTTTTTCATCGACGAGATGGTGAAGTTTCAATATATACATGTAACCAACGGTGACAGGGTTGTCGAAGGCATTTCCTGTGCGACCATCGCGAAGCTGTACTTTCCCTGATTCAGGATATCCCGCTTCTTTTAGGGTGTCGATAATATCTACGTCCGATGCACCGTCAAAAACAGGTGTAGCCACATGCCAACCAAGTTTTTTTGCAGCCATCCCTAAGTGAACTTCTAACACTTGTCCCAAATTCATACGAGATGGTACGCCCAATGGGTTTAAGACGATTTCCACCGCACGACCATCGGGTAAGAAAGGCATATCTTCTTCTGGAAGAATGCGGGAGACAACCCCTTTATTTCCGTGGCGACCACAGAGTTTATCGCCCACGTTGATTTTACGTTTTGTCGCCACATACACGCGGACAACTTCGTTGACCCCTGGGGATAATTCGTCTCCATTATCTCTTGAATAACGCTTCACATCGACGACAATCCCTGTTTCACCATGAGGGACACGTAAGGAAGTATCGCGTACTTCACGCGCTTTTTCTCCAAAAATCGCGCGAAGGAGTCGCTCTTCTGCAGAGAGTTCTGTCTCTCCTTTTGGTGTGACTTTTCCAACTAAAATATCGCCGGCTTTTACTTCAGCACCAATCATGACAATTCCATGTTCATCCAAGTATTTACGCATATCTTCGGAGACGTTTGGAATGTCACGTGTAATTTCTTCTGGTCCAAGTTTTGTATCGCGGGCTTCACTTTCGTGTTCTTCAATATGAACGGATGTGAGAGCATCTTCCGCGACGATGCGTTCGTTAATGAGAATCGCATCCTCGTAGTTGTACCCTTCCCACGTCATGAAGGCAACGAGGATATTCTTACCTAAGGCAATCTCACCTAAATCCGTCGATGGACCGTCAGCAATCACATCGCCCTTTTTGACAACTTCGCCCAGTTTGACAATCGCGCGTTGGTTGATGGTGGTTCCTTGGTTCGAGCGTTTAAATTTGAGTAAACGATAGGTGTCGATTTGGTTGTCTTCAAAACGACGAATTTGAATTTCATCAGCAGATACTTTGACAATCGTTCCGTCGTGTTTTGAAAGAACGGCAACCCCAGAGTCTCTGGCTGCTTTGTATTCGATACCAGTTCCAATAATGGGAGCCTCACACTTTAAGAGTGGCACGGCTTGCCGTTGCATGTTTGATCCCATAAGGGCACGCGTCGCATCGTCGTTTTCTAAGAATGGAATCATGGCAGTACCAACCGCGACGATTTGTTGCGGAGAAACGTCCATGTAATCGACTTTATCGACTGGATAAATGTCGTTTTCTCCATTGATCCCACGACCAGAAACGCGGTCATTGATAAAACGACCTTCTTCATCTAATGGTTCGTTGGCTTGTGCGACGACAAATTGGTCTTCCACATCTGCGGTTAAATATTCAATTTGATTTGTGACGCGTCCTGTCGAACGGTCGACAACGCGGAATGGTGTTTCGATAAATCCGTATTCGTTAATACGGGAATAGGTCGTCATAGACGTAATCAGGCCAATATTGGGACCTTCTGGCGTCTCAATCGGACAAATCCGGCCATAGTGCGAGTGATGTACGTCACGCACTTCTGCCCCAGCGCGGTCACGAGACAGACCCCCTGGTCCTAAGGCAGACATTCTTCTTTTATGGGTGAGTTCCGACAATGGATTGGTTTGGTCCATAAATTGTGACAACTGAGAGGAACCAAAGAACTCTTTAATCGCCGCAGAAACTGGGCGTATATTAATGAGGGAAGTCGGTTGTGCTTGCGATGGATCTTGCGTCGCCATTCTTTCTTTGACAACACGCTCCATACGGCTCATACCGATACGGAATTGGTTTTGTAAAAGTTCTCCCACAGAACGGACACGACGATTCCCCAAATGGTCGATATCATCTGTATTACCGACACCATAAAATAGGTTTAATTCGTAACTGACCGTCGCTAAAATATCCGAACGTGTAATATTTTTTGGCGAAAGGAGTTTTACGCTGTCACGTACAGTTTTTTCTAACTCTTCATCAGTACCTTCGTGTTCATCTAAAATGCGACGCATTTCTGGATAAAATACTTTTTCAGAAAGGCCTAACGCTTTTCCATCAAAAGGAAGGTTGAACGCTTCTAAACGAACAAAATCGTTGCCTACGACGTGGACGCGTTCATCTCCCACTTGTACAATGACGAGGTTAATTCCAGCATCTTCAATGGCATTTGCAACGTCTCTAGTGATGACATCGCCTTTTGCCACAAAAACTTCACCCGTATTTTCATCAAACACGTCTTCGGCTGTGACTTGACCCACAATACGAGAAGCTAACGAGAGTTTTTTGTTGAATTTATAGCGACCAACTTTTGCTAAATCATAGCGTTTTGGGTCAAATAAAAGGTTGTGAATCAGAGGGATGGCACTTTCGAGTGCTGCAGGGTCCCCTGGTTTTAATTTTTTATAGATTTCGATGAGCGCTTCATCGCGCGTTTTGGAGACTTCCTTTTCAAGTGTCGCGTTTAAGTACTTACTGTCTCCTAAAACGTCCCGCATCTGTTCGTCCGTTTCCAAAAGGAGAGCCCGAACGAGCGTCGTCATGGGGAGTTTTCTTGTACGGTCGATACGAACGTTGATAACGTCGTTCGCATCGGAATCGTACTCGATCCACGCACCACGGTTAGGGATAATTGTGGATGAAAAAAGACGGTTCCCTGATTTGTCGATCTCATCATGATAATAAGGTCCTGGACTTCTTACTAATTGATTGACGATGACACGTTCTGCGCCGTTAATAATGAAAGTCCCTTTCTCTGTCATTAATGGGAAGTCACCCATGAAGACTTCTTGCTCTTTTACTTCGCCAGTTTGGCGATTCATCAAGCGCGCTTTGATTTTTAACGGTGTCGCGTAGTTTCCGTCTCTGTCTTTTGCTTCTTGTTCCGTATATTTTGGTTGATCTTCGAGATGATAGTCGACAAACTCTAGAATCATCGTATCTGAATAGTCCTGAATGGGCGAAATATCATCAAAAACATCTCGCAGTCCCTCACGAACAAACCATTCGTATGATTTTGTTTGTACAGCAATCAAATCCGGAAGCTCTAATACCTCCGGAATTTTCGAAAAACTTTTTCGTAGTCGTTTGCCATAGTAAACGTCATGTACCATTTACAACACCACTCCCTTACATTCGAACAATAATGGTCCTCTTTTCAACTTCTTGTTTCTATGATACAATGGGAAATACGAAAAATTGCATACCATTCCACCATAAAGTTTCATACATTCTAATATACCAAATTTATTACTGTACGTCAAGGAATACAGTGGGATTTTTATCCCCATTTTCCCAAACCTCCACAAACTTTTAAGAGACAGAAATCGCCCTGGCATGCAGGGCGATTTTTTATTGTACTTTTCTCATACAGTCTTTATTCAGTTGCCTCAGTTTCTTCTACCGCTTCCGTTTTTTCTTGGATAGAATCCGGTTGATCTCCGTAGTAATTCATCGTCTTCCCTTCTACAGGGGGAATTGAATCTTGCCAATCCGCAGGAACAGATACGATATCAGCAAAACCATCGGAAACAAATTTCTTGTCAGGATTGGCGGAAAAATCTTCTAGCCAATCGTACATGCCTACGCCATCGACATTTGTTTCTGATGCACGCACACGATGGATCCTTCTCCAGTCAAAATCTTTGTGATAGGGTGAATAGTCGGGGTCCCAACCAACATTTAAAATCGCCGTGTGGTTGTAGGTTTTTCCTTCGTAGGTACCCTCCTCTAAAACGCCTTGGTCCGCTTCGTCGGGTCTTGATCCAAAGGGAAGGGCTAAGGATGTAATCGTATATCCTTCAGGCATTAACTCTTGGAGAAAGTTGTATTGAAACCCTAAACTTTCTTCAATGGCTTCTACACTTGTTTGGGTG
>CAMDZK010000027.1 GCA_945910665.1 uncultured Peptostreptococcaceae bacterium | reverse complement strand
CTCAATCTTTCCTTTCCACTCTTTGTGCAAAGCGAGTGACTTATCCATTGTATCCATTGCTTCCTCCTATACTCTCTTCTTCTGACAATCCATGCAAGTCAAAGCGCTGCACAGCGCCAATGCTTTGGATTGTTTTCGTTTTATTTTTAACTTTTGATTTTATGTATCGCAATTCTTTCATACCCATGCATGAAAAAAATGTATCGTACATCTCATAGTATAGCAAATGATTCGATTGGAACGATTTCATTGCTCGATGCGAAAATTTTTCCTACAAAAGATCCTTCGATTTACGTACAGAAAAAGGACCCTTTCAGGCCCTTTTTGTGTACGTACAATTATTTATACAAGTGGCACGATACGAAATGTCCAGGTTCTGGTTCTGTCACTTTTGGTACTTCTTTTGTGCAAATGTCCATGCAGTGGATGCATCTTGTATGGAATGAACATCCGGATGGTTTATTTACAGGAGAAGGAATTTCTCCTTCCAATTTAATGCGGTCTTTCGTTGTGGATTCAGGGTCCGCTTCTGGAATGGCAGAAATAAGCGCTTGTGTGTAAGGATGCAGAGGATTTGCATACAATTGCTTATTGTCTGCAAGTTCCACTAAGTTTCCTAAGTACATAACGCCGACGCGGTCTGAAATGTGCTGTACCATCGACAGGTCATGGGAGATAAACAAGTAGGTAAGTCCCATTTCCCATTGCAAGTAGTTTAATAGGTTGACGACTTGCGCTTGAATGGATACGTCCAGTGCAGAGATCGGTTCATCACAGACGATAAAGGCAGGGTCAATGGCTAATGCTCTTGCGATTCCCACCCTTTGTCTTTGTCCACCACTGAGTTCGTGGGGGAAGCGAGCGCCGTGCTCTGGGTTTAATCCGACTAATTGAAGAAGATTAGAGACGCGGTTTTTGATTTTATTTTCATCATAGTCTGGATAATGCACTTTGACGCCTTCTCCGATAATTTCTCCGATGGTCATACGCGCATCTAAGGAAGAATATGGGTCTTGGAAAATCATTTGGGCGTTTTTCTTAAAGTTCCTAACTTTTTTCGCCCCTTTAATATTTTTAACATTTTCACCACGGAAAATAACGTCGCCTTTCGTGGGTTTGTAAATGTTTAAAATCGTTCTTCCGACGGTCGTTTTTCCACAGCCAGACTCCCCTACGAGTCCAAAGGTTTCCCCTTTGTAGATATTAAAGTTGATCCCATCAACAGCTTTTAGGGTTTTACCTTTGCCGACATTAAAGTATTTGCTTAAATCTTTGACTTCGACTAAAACTTCTTTTTTATCAATTAATTTTTGATGCTCTGCCCGCATGGAGTCTAAAAGCTTTTGGTCATTTAAAATTTGCAGTTCCATTTAGAGCACCGGCCTTTCTACTTTCGGAGCGTCTTTGTGTTCTAACCAACAGTAACAATGGTGTGTTTCAGAAAACGTCGTTTTTTCTGGATGACGCTCTCTACATATTTTCATGGCATATTCACAACGATCGGTGAATGGGCAGCCAGGAATATCCATAATTAAGTCAGGTGGCGTTCCTTGTAATGAGTACAAGTGTTCGTTGCCGTCTGCCGTGACTTTAGGCACGGATTTTAACAGAGCCCATGTGTATGGGTGATGCGGTTGGTAGAAAATCTCTTCGACAGTTCCAGTTTCTACAACTTCACCAGCATACATCACTTGGATACGGTCGGCAAAGTTTGCCACAACGCCTAAGTCATGGGTGATGAGCATAATCGCTGTATTGGATTTTTCTCTCAGATCATCCAACAAATCCAAAATTTGCGCTTGAATCGTTACGTCTAGGGCGGTGGTTGGTTCATCGGCAATCAAAATGGATGGATTACATGCAAGGGCTGTTGCAATCATGACACGTTGTCTTAAACCGCCAGATAATTGGTGAGGATATTGGTCGTAACGGTCTTCTGCATTTGGAATATTTACCATTTTCAAAAGATTCACAACGGTCTTTTTACGTTCCGCCGACGATTGATTGGTATGAATTTTTAAGGATTCATCGATTTGATGGCCGATTTTCATTGTGGGGTTTAAAGAGGTCATAGGATCTTGGAAGATCATAGCCACGTCTCCCCCTTTGTATTCGGTAAGGCGTTTGGATGTCATTTTTGTGACGTCTTCGCCTTTATAATCGATAACAGAGCCTGGTAAAATTTCTGCTGGTGGTTCTTTTAACAATCTGAGTACAGCTTTGGATGTAACGGTTTTTCCACATCCTGACTCACCAACTAAGGCTAATACTTCTCCTTGTTTTAAGTAAAAATCGACGCCTCGGACCGCTTTTACTTCGCCTGCATAGGTGTGAAAGGAGACGCGTAAATTCTCTACATTTAAAATTATATCTTTACTCATTTCTCCTCCTACTGTCTCAGTTTAGGGTCTAAAGCATCTCTTAATCCATCTCCGATTAATGTAAACGCAAGCATGGTAAGCGCGATCATTAAAGATGGGAAGAAAAGTTGGTAAGGGTAGAACATAAATTGTCGTTGCGCTTCCGATGCCATCGCACCCCAAGAAGTAGCAGGTTGCTTGATTCCAATTCCTAAGAAGGATAGGAAGGCTTCGGAGAAGATGTACCCTGGTACGTCAAAAGAGATGGAAATCAAGATGACGTTTAAGGTATTTGGCAATAGATGTTTTAAAATAATATCTTTATTGGAAACCCCTAAGGTTTCTGCTGCTAAGATAAAGTCTTGTTCTTTTAGGGATAATAATTGACCGCGCACAAGTCGTGCCATCCCCGTCCATCCTGTAATGGTCATCGCGACAATCAAAGTAAAGATATTGGTTTCTCCAAAAAAGATGGAAACCAAGATGACGATGAGTAGATACGGAATTGAAGATAAAATTTCTACAATACGCATCATCACGTTGTCTACTTTACCCCCTGCATAGGCAGAAATCGCTCCGTAGATAGATCCAATGACAGTCGATACTAAGGCACCGATAATCCCGATGGCTAATGATACACGACCCCCGTAGCAAACACGTGTGAAGATGTCTCTTCCTAAGCTGTCGGTACCGAACCAGTGGTTTGCGGATGGACCTTGGTTTTTTGCGACGAAGTCCATGGTGTTGACTTCATAGCCGTATAAGCTTTTTGAAACCATTGGGCCAAAAACAACGAGGAGCAGTAACATCACTAAAATAACTAATGCGACGAGCGCAAGGCGATTATTTTTGAATCGTCTCCAAGCATCTTGCCAATAGGTCACTTGGGGGCGCGCTATATATTCTGCTGATTTGTCTTCAATTGGGATTCGATCAAACATCCCTTTTTCGAATGTTTCCATAGTGCACCTCCTAATCTTCGTTGACTCTGATTCTTGGATCCACAACACCGTATAAGATGTCGACTAACAATTGGCCGACAATAAAGATGGCAGAATAAAATACTGTAGTTCCGATAATCATGTTATAGTCTGAGTTTTGAATCGCAGTTACAAAGTAATATCCAAGACCTGGGATCGAGAAGATTTGCTCGACGACAAAGGATCCTGTAAATACAGCGGCAATTTGTGGTCCTAACAGGGTGATTACAGGGAGAATCGCATTACGAATGACATGCTTAAAGATGATGCCCATTCTGGATACGCCCTTTGCTTCCGCTGTGAGGATGTAATCTTGGGATAGTACTTCCAATGTATTGGATTTCATGTATCTAGAGTAAGTAGCAATGGGTCCAAACATCATGGCCATGGTTGGCAAAACCGTAAATTTAAATCCACCCCATCCTGAGGTTGGAAGAATTCCAAGTTTTACGGCAAAAAAGTATTGGAAAACAGCTGCGAGAATAAATACCGGCACTGTAATCCCGATAATTGAAATGAGGGAAATGGCAGATTCTGTCAATGTTCCACGTCTGAGTGCTGCAATTACACCCAATGCGATACCAATGGGAAGACCAATGGCTAACGCTTGTAAACCGATGCGTAAGGACACGGGTGATGTCGTCGTAATCGTATCGGTAATGGAGCGACCTGGGTATTTGTAGGAAATCCCAAAGTCTTGATTCACGATGAGGTTTTTCAAGTATTTCCCATATTGTGTTGGGATAGGCTCGTTGAGTCCGTATTTTTCGTTGTATGCTTCGATAACTTCAGGTGGCATGACCCTCGCTTGAGCACCTAGGGGGTTCCCTGGTATCGAGTGCATCATAAAGAATGTTGCTGTTGTGACGATAAATAGGGAGATAAACATCATCAGTGATCGTTTTACTATGTACTTTAACATTTTTTGTTTTCTCCTATCTTTAAAACAGCCTTCTAATCAGAAGGCTGTTTTACGATCTTCAAATTTAATTAGACTATCTAGCAGATGTGTCGATGTATCTTAGACCTTGTGTAGCAAATGGGCTGTATGCCATTCCTTTTACGTAGTCATAACGGAATGTGTTGTTCACTGCAAACCACATTGGAATGACTGGAGAATCTTCAGCAAGTAAAATTTCTGCTTGTTTGTAAAGATCTGTTTGTTTTGCGGGATCTTGTTCCATGGATGCTTCATCCACAAGTTTGTCGTATTCTGGGTTATTGTATTTGGTCATAACACCATTTACATCAGAAAGAAGAAGTGACATCATGTGGTACGGGTCGTTGTAATCTGGGAACCAACCCATTTGAGCGATTTGGAAGTCACCTGCGTTGACTTGAGAAGAGAATGCGGACCATTCATTTAAAGAAAGGTCTACGTTTACGCCAAGAACTTGGTTCAATCTTGCGATGTAGTAGTCTCCCCATTGTCTAACGTCAGTAGAAGTTCCGCCGATACCAAATTTAGGTTGGAATTCAGCTAAGGTCATGCCTTCTTCTTGTAAACCTTCTTCAAGAAGTGCTTTAGGATCAGTTACTTTATCTAAAACTTCTTTGAAAGGATCAACGACGACGGATCTGTATTCTTCACCAGCCTGGTTTGTGATGCCTGGTGTTACCCATCCGTAGGCTGGTACGCCAACGCCATTTAAAAGACCGTCTACGGCTTCTTGTCTGTCAAATGCAGCAGAGAATGCTCTTCTTACTTTTGCGTTGTTAAAAGGTTTTGCTTCTGTATTAAAGAAGAAATATGTCATGGAAGAACCTGGGTACGTTTTTTGTGTTACATTTTCAATGGCTTTGAATTTTTCTTCCCATTCCATTTTGTTGGTTCCAACAGTGTCAATTTCACCGTTTAAGAATGCATTGTATCTTGTGTTTTCTTCGTTGATAATTCTCCAAGAAACTTTGTCAAGATTTACATTGTCTTTATCCCAATAGTTTTCGTTTTTCACCATTTTAATTTCGGTTTGGTGTGTCCATTCAGTAGCTACGAAAGGTCCACATTGTTCGATTGTATCGATTTCAGTACCGTAATTTTCTGGGTGTGCTTCATAAGTAGCTTGGTGAATTGGAAGCATTGGTCTTGTAGAAGCAAGATTTAAGAAATAGCTTGTAGGACGTACAAGTTTGATTTCAAGAGTGTTGTCATCAACTGCTTTAACCGCTGGAGCTTCTGTGTTGGCTCCTTCGATGCAGTCCATTAACCAACCCATACCTTCAGAGTAGAATTCGTTGGATACAGATTTTGTAATACCAAATGCATAGTCATTGGCAGTTACAGGGTCTCCGTTTGTCCATTTGTTTCCTTCTCTGATTTTGAATGTCCAAGTAAGTCCATCTTCAGAAGTTTCCCAACTTTCAGCACCCGCTGGTGTGATTTCTAACGTTCCATCTTCTTTTTCTACGGAACGAACGAGTGGTTCTTGGATGTTCAATAAAATGTTGTAAGAAGAAGCGTCAGATCCTTTGGTTGAGTTTAAGGATGTTGGTTCTTCTTGGTACCAAGTGTTTAAGTATTGTTCGCCTGCTTCTCCGCCAGCTTCACTTGTCGCTTCTGTAGTTGAAGCAGTTGGATCTTCTGGTGGTGTAGCGCCTTCAGTAACAGCTGTGTTTCCGCCGGAACAAGCGGCTAATAACATAGCCATTGCCATGATTAGTGCAACTAATCTTCTTTTCATTGCTCTGTTTCCTCCTAAAAAAGTAGTGAATGAAGATAGGTTAGAGATAAAATCGATTTCCCATCTTTATGATTATTATTTTAGCAAAGTTTTTCATATATAGCAAGAGTATCTTATTATTTTTAACTATAATCTCATTTATATCTATATATTCTGTCGGTTCGATTAATAATATTGATAGAGTTTCAGTGCTAGTTTTTGTCAATTTTGATACAGTATTAAATTATTGTGGTTTGAACTATTTTGGGATATCTACAAGAATTGGCTTAAAACTGGAGTATTAACTACACATTGTATAGTGAGAGCTACAATTGTTCATTACAAGCATGCCTTTTTGATTATTTTATGCTATAATTTAGTGTCTATTTTTATCAAACTAACGTATATTGGATTTGAGATCTATAGCTTAGCAAAGTGCATATAAAATCTATTTCTTCTTGTTATGAATGCAACAAATTTCTTATAAACTAGAGTATTTGCTCAATTCTTAAATTTCTTGCATAAAAAAAGATGAACCGAATCGATTCATCTTTCGCTTTTTATTCTTACCAATTTTTGTAGTGTGTAGAATTATGTCTTTGATAGATTTCAGAGATTGCATCGTGATGCATTCCGTCATCTTCTACAGTAACAAGTACGCCGCCACGGTCTACTTCATCTTTGTAGATACGCGCTTCGTCTTCATCTAAACCTAATCCTGCGAGTGCGCCGATGAGTCCGCCGCCTGCTGCACCAATCGCTGCACCTGTTAATCCAGCTGCAAGGGGACCTGCTGCAATAATTGGACCAACGCCTGGAATCGCAAGTGCGCCAATTCCTACGAGAATGCCTGCAAGGCCGCCTAATGCGCCGCCCGCTGCTGCGCCTGTTAATGCTGCATCGGTTGTTTCGCCGTCAGCATGCTCTTCTACATATCTTTCATCACGAAGCGTTCCGTCTTCGTTGCGTTGACGCGTAATTAAAGAATTTTTTTCTTCTGGAACTCCTGTTTGCATCGCTTCTGTCGTCTCAGTATTTTCCTATGTTGCTTCTGTGGTCGCTGGTTCTTTTGGTGTGCAAGCGGATAACAGAAGAACGAAAATGAGAAGCAGTGCAACGAATTGTTTTGCTTTCATGATGATTCTCCTTTTATGTATGTATTTGATACGTGATTCATATCGGTATATATTATATCAAGTTTAACTCATTTTTAAAAGTGATACGAGATCCGAATTGTTTATAATTGAATTATAGTTCTGTGCTCATTCAAAAAAATAGCTGCTCATGAGCAGCTACATTTTGAGTAGTTTTGCTAGGGTGTGCGAATTATAGGGGAGCATATTGTCTCCCGTCACAATAAAGGGCTGGGTTTCGTTGGAAAAGTCAATTTCTAAGGTCCAGGAAAATCCATCCAGCACTGTAAGTCCATATTCTGAAGGGGAGTACTGGGCTTTCCATTCGGTGAGATGAAGACTTCGAAGTGTGTCGATAAATGTTTTTTGATCAACGCTATATTCTTCGACCGTTTCTTTACCGCCTGTTCTTTTCCTTTGACGAATGTAAACTGTGCCCTCTTTCACTTCCGCAATGACTTCTTTTCCTTCAATGATGTTGTAAATAAACCGCACGGAGAGAGTTTTTACATGTTCTAAATTCTTTTGAAACCGCTCGGCTCTCAGTAATTCATCCGTTGGTTGATCTTTTTGTAGGTCTCTCATTTCTTTTCGAAGGTTTTCAATTTCTTGCCATTGCTCTTTCATTTCTTTTGTCGTAAAGGGATTTTTCTTTCCTTCTAAATCATGTTTAATCCCTTTCATCTGTTGTTTTAAATCTTCAATTCTTTTCTCTTTCGTCAATAAGATTACTCCTTTGTATTTTCACGAAAAGCATCTTCTGCACTTTCTTCTTCATATTCTTGTTTCGCTTCTTTGAGTTTTTCTGGCGTTACATCAACACCATATTCGTCTACGACTTTTGTATTTAACAGTGTTTCTTTAATGCCTTGGCGAAATTCTTTTAAGTATTGTTCGCGGAGTGTCGCACGTTCATTCAATTCTTCTTCGGTAAGTTCTCTTTCTTTCGCAATTTTTGCGAGCTCATTAATTCGCTTTAATAAATCTGTCATATTGTTCCTCCATGATGATACCTTCCTTCTATTTTTACCCATTTAGACCATTCATTATAAGAAGATGCAAAACAAATGTCCCGCTTATATTAAGGCTCCTTCGTGTAGAGGGAGCTGTCCAGCACTCAACCCATAGTACAAGGTATTATTTCAATGTCAACGAATATATGATGATGGGATATGTATGCGATTATAGTTGAGTGCTGGACTGAGGGATTGTATGAGACAGGTTTTTTCTGTCTCATATTTTTCGAAGAAAAAGGATGGGTTTAGTGAGTTTTTGTAAAAGACTGATCCATTAAAAGAGCAGG
This sequence comes from uncultured Peptostreptococcaceae bacterium, assembly GCA_945910665.1. GTDB lineage: Bacteria > Bacillota > Clostridia > Tissierellales > Peptoniphilaceae > JAAYQA01. Next base: position 1,270 of record CAMDZK010000027.1, on the reverse strand, counting down.
CAGTTCATTTTGCTGCCTGCTCATGGTATTTCCTTTAATTGATTTCTTCTAAAAGAGCTTCTAGCGCTTCGATTGCTTCTTCTGGAAGTTTGTTCATTTCTTTGACTCCCTTTAAATACTGGATTCTCTGTTTAATGGAGTCGATGAGAGCTTTTTTATAGCTTTCTGTTTCTTCGACTTCGTAACCTTCGACAACGGCATATTCGATTTTGTCGGATCCAAAAAGTTTTTTCCACTGGACACGATCTTCAATGTACTGCTCGAGAAGATCGATGGTGACTTCTTTTTTTATGTCTTTTCCCATAAATGCGCCAGTATTAAGTACAAATCCACCCACATCACGATTTTCAAAGAGTGATTTGAATTTCACGTAGTCATTTTTCAACGGATACGTTCTAAAGGGATTGGCGTACGGTTCGATGACGAGTTGGTTCATATTGTAGCCTTTGGCCAAATTTTCTGCAGAACTTCTCTTCGTTGCCAAGGTCGCCCCAAGAACAGAAGCTAACACTGGGTCATTCACACGCACAAAGGGCGGCATGATTTCTTCTTTCATAATCCAGCAAATGGCATCGACAGATTCGTCAATTCGGTTGATGCGGTTGGTCGTCCAGAGAACGGATTTGATCGCACGACCATTTCCGTTTCTTATGTCTTCTGTGACGGGTAAAATGCGTCCATCATCAGCACGGGTCGCGCCACAGTTTTGGATGGAGACTAAGTATTGATTGGCTTCACTCCCCGCTGGATAGTCTGCTGTTTTATCAAAGTACGATGGTTCCAAAGCGATGGAGTGCCCATCTTCTTCGTGGATGACATAGGCATCATCGTGGAGAATTTCTACATTGTATTTTCCATCGTGGGTAGCGTGGGTAAGTGTAGATTTCCCAGAACCTGAAAGGCCAAACACGCCAAGCACTTTCGTAGTGCCATCTTTTTTCTCGATGCGCTTCATTCCACCGTGGCACGATGCGTGGCCATTTCTGTTGGCGATGGTCCAGCCCAATGTGAGAGTTCCTTTTTTGTGCTCCCCAAAATAACGAAGTCCACATAAGAGCGCGCAGTTATGCATCGGATCAAAAAGCGCCAATCCATTGTCACGTCCCTCCATTTGTTGGTCTGGGTCTGACACGATAATAATGTCTGTTTCTGGATAGGATTTCGAATTTTTATAGAGCTCTTTGATGTCTTCTGAAAATTCGTGGAAGTTCATCATCCAGTTATAGAGGATATTTTCATAATTTTCTGGAATGTTTAAGTGGGCGCGAAT
>CAMDZK010000026.1 GCA_945910665.1 uncultured Peptostreptococcaceae bacterium | reverse complement strand
AAGGAAGCGTACGAATTATTAAATCAAAGTGACATGAACTTTGTTGGAAATATAGAAGCGAGAGATCTTTTAGAGCAAAAAGCAAACGTCATCGTCTGTGATGGTTTTTCTGGAAATGTTGCTCTGAAAACCTTAGAAGGGACCGCTGGCTATCTCATGCGCAATTTAAAAGAAAGCATGCTTTCATCCACCCGGACAAAAATAGGAGCCCTGTTTGCAAAACCCGCCTTTTCTTCACTGAAAGGGCAAATGGACTACCAAAACACAGGAGCCCAACCACTATTAGGGGTCCAAAAACCAATCTTTAAAGCCCACGGTTCTTCTGGCCCAGAGGCCATTGCCAATGGCATCGATAAGTTAATTACCTTTATTAAACATGACACCATACAGAAGATGACAGAAGCACTGAAACAGGAGATAGATGCATGAGCCAAGCAGATTACGAACCTCCCAATATTTCGTTACGCGCAGGACGAAAAAAAGAGTTGAAGCTTCTTGAACAGACTCTGGGCTATACATTTACAAATAGTACGTATCTAGACATAGCAATGACGCATTCTTCCTATGCAAATGAAGTAGCAGAAGATGCATTTCCTGATAATGAACGGCTCGAATTTCTCGGCGATGTAGCCATCAGTTTAGTCGTTTCTGAAGCGCTCTTTCGCCTTTACAAAACGGTTCCCGAAGGAGAGTTGACAAAGTTACGATCGATTATCGTATCGGAAAGTTCTTTTGCTAGAGCTGCGAGGATCCTTGATTTAGGGAAATACATCCGCTTAGGAAAAGGGGAGTACCTATCAGGGGGCTCAAAAAGGGATTCACTTCTTGCCGATGCCTTTGAAGCCTTGTGGGGCGCCGTTTACTTAGATGCTGGGTTTATGGCTATGCAAAAGTTATTGATGCACCACTTTCAGGACGCAGTCATCCTCGCTTTACAAGAAGGGCGGCTTTTTAGAGATTATAAAACGCAACTCCAAGAAACTTGTCAACGTAAATTCAAATCTAAAGTTGAATATTCTATGCTCGACGAACGCGGTCCAGGACACGCAAAAGAATTCACCATGGCAGCCATCGTCCAAGGAAGAATTCTTGGGAAAGGGATTGGAAAAAGCAAAAAAGAAGCGGAGCAAATGGCAGCGCGCAATGCATTAGTCCAAGAAGGCTTACTCCATGAGTAAAAAGAGGCAGATTCTGCCTTTTTTTCTCGTGCAAAAGGGATGCCCATACGCTTGCTCCTACTGTAAGCAAGAGGACATCTCTGGAAAAGAAGCGTGCACACCTTCTGATGTACAAAAAGCACTAGAAAATGATAGATCTTATGATGAAGTTGCACTCTATGGAGGAAGTTTTACCTGCTTACCCAAAGAGGAACGCTTCGCTTTTTATGAAGCCATTCGCCCATCGATAGATGCTGGTAAAATAAATGGAATCCGTATTTCAACACGTCCTGATGCCATCAATGAAAGTATCGTTGAAGAACTTGTGAAAAATCATGTAAAAGCTGTCGAACTCGGTGTCCAATCCATGGATGATGAGGTATTGTTTACGAATGGACGAGGACACACAAAAGAGGATGTTCGCACTGCTGTGAATCTGCTTAAGACTGCACCCATTTCCATTGGACTCCAGATGATGACAGGATTACCAAGAGATACGGATGAATTGGCGATTCGCACAGCCAAAAGCTTGATTTGTCTGCAACCGGATTTTGTTCGCATTTATCCGGTGTTGGTATTTGGAGGCACAGCCCTTGCACGCTGGTATAGGGAAGGAAAGTACATACCCCCTACACTTGAAGCGTCGGTTCAGTTGTGTGCAAAACTCGTGATGCTCTTTCATCAAGCGAATATTCCCATCATTCGTTTAGGGCTTCATGAAGAAGAATCGATGCACGAAGAAGGTGCGTATGTGGCAGGACCAATCCATCCAGCCTTTGGTGATCTCGTTGAAGATACTATTTTTCATAAGTATTTTTCACGTCTTTTACAGTCGTGTGAAGGGCAAGTAACCATTCGCGGACCCTATGACATGATTCAACATATTGCTGGCCATAAAGGTTGGGTGCGAAAAGAACTAGAAAAAGGAAAATGCCGTATCAAGCTCATCCAAGAGCAAAGTGAGACGAGTACAATCGACGGGAGTATACAAGCTGTGATTCATCGCGATGAAATCTATCGAGAGGGGGATGTTAATGCGTTTAAATCGAATTGAAATGTATGGATTTAAGTCCTTTGGAAAAAAGACTGTCCTTCATTTTGACGACCCCGTCACTGTCATCGTAGGTCCGAATGGATCAGGGAAAAGTAATATCGCAGACGCCGTGCGATGGGCGCTGGGAGAACAAAGTGTCAAAAGTTTACGTGGTGCCAAAATGGAAGATATTATCTTTTCCGGCGGTGCAGAGAAAAAGCCCCTCAATATGGCACAAGTCACATTGACTTTTACCAATTCTGAAGGCCAGCTTCCTGTGCCTTACCAAGAAATTGAAATTAGAAGAACCCTCTTTCGGTCGGGAGAGACGAAATACGAAATCAATCAATCACCATGCAGGCTCAAAGATATACGCAATCTCTTTTTAGACACGGGGGTTGGTAAAGAAGGCTATTCGATTATCGGCCAAGGAAAAATTGATGAAATCGTCAATGCCAAGGAACAAGACCGGAGAAATCTATTCGAGGAAGCTACGGGGATTGCAAAAGACCGTCAGCAAATCGAAGAGGCCAGTCAAAAACTGCGAAAAACGGAAGAAAACCTCGTTCGTGTGCATGATATTTTATCTCAGTATAAAGAACAAATTGGATTTTTATATAAAGAATCGGAACGGGCAAAAAAAGGGATGGCTCTTTCCAAAGAATTAGAAATTCACACAATAGCCTACTATCAAAAGGAAATGCAACAGCTAAAGAAGCAAATCGTAGATTTGCAAGAAAAAAGAGAAGCCCTTCTCCTGAAGTGGAAAGACGACGAAAAAGAGCTAACCCGTGTGAAGGAGAATATCGCATGCCAAGATGCGATGAACGAGAGTTTCTTAGAAGAATACAACGAAACGGATCAATTAGAACGTCAATTAGAACGGCGTTTAGAAAATACAAACCGGGAGTTGCTCTTAGCGACCCAACGCTTGCAGTTCGTGGAAAAAGAACAAGAACGGGTGATCGCTTTTTTAGAAGAGGCACAAAAAAAGCATCAAAAACTGACACTCAAGGAAAGAGACTTCCACGAAATGATGGAAGAAGAGCAAAAAGTGCTAGCCACCCTTAAAAAAGATTTTTCCCATGTAGAAGGAGAGCGAAAATTGTTAGGGGAAGATTTAGTGGCGCTTCGAGAAACAGTAGAAAACTTAGAGCAAAAGCAAAAAGAGCTTTCTGATCAAGTCCAAGAAGAAGTGTATGCAAAAAGACAGCGAGAGAACCAGAAAGAACAGCTTTCTCTTTTAGAAAAAGACTATATGGATGCGATTCAAATGCAAGAAGGACAAGTCGCATCTTTGGTGGAAGAAGCCAGTCAAATACAGCAAAAAATCGACGAAAACAGACAAAAAATCGCAAAAATTTCAGAGGAAAGAAAACAGGCAACAGAAAAGGTTCAGCTTCTCTTAGCCCGTTCGAAACAGCGTGAAGACTCCTATCGTTCTGTACTTCGGCGAATCAATGTAGCGGAAGAACGTTTGAAAAATATCCTTTACGCGGAAGAAAACCACGACCTTTATTTCAGACCGAATCAACGACTCTTGAAAGAAGCAAAACACAATTCTACGCTTCGAAAGCAACTATTGGGTCCGCTGGGGGATTTAATTCAGGTTCAAAAAGAAGCTCGTTTAGCCATTGAAATGGCGATGGGCGCAGCGCTTCAGAATATAGTAACGGAAAATAAGAATCAAGCAAAGTTTCTAATCGATTGGTTACGAGACAACAAAGTGGGACGAGTTACTTTTCTCCCATTAGATAATATTACAAGGAACAATTACAAAGGCAGTATGCCGTCGACAGAAGAGGGTGCATTAGGCGGTGCCATGAATTTTGTTTCTGCATCCCCAGAAATTCTACCCCTTCTGGAAAATCTCTTGGGAAGAACCTGCATTATCTCAAGTTTAGATGCGGGCATACGACTGCGTGCAACACCTGAGTATCGCGGTCTACGTTTCGTCACAATCGATGGAGATATCTTCCAAGCCGGTGGTCAAATGGTCGGCGGGTATACAAAAAATACAGGGGGAATTCTCACGAGAGAAACGGAGAAGGAAACCCTTCAAAAAGAAATTGATGCCTTACAATCGGAACAAAAGGGATTGGAGGAAGAAGAAGCGAAAGAAGAGAAAGAAAAACAGCTTTTGGAAGACAAAATGCAAACCCTCCAAGCAACATGGCAAGAGATCGAGAGCAAAAGCAGGGAAGATGAGCGGCAAAAAAGCCAATTCACTGCGCAAATTGATGTGTATAAACAACAAATCGATCAGACGAGAATTCGTTTTGAAAACACAAAAAATCAATTGCAGCATCCTGTGAGTGGAGTCTCTTCAGAAGAACTTTCCAAGAAATTACAAAGCATTGAAACCATACTCTCAGAAAAGCGAGAAGGCTTGAGACAAAAAGAAAATGTACGTGTAGACATCGAAACAAAGGCGATGGAATACCGCATGCGCCTTGATGCAAAAGAAAGAGACTTGTTGCTTTTATCCAACGAAGAACGAGACATCGAGGAGCAAATAGAAAAAGAAAAGTCCCAAATTCACCAATACGAAAGGGAAATCGCCTCCTTTAAAGAACAAATTAAAAGAGAAAATGCCTCTATCCAAGAAAATGAAAAGCAAATGCAGATCGATGAAACAAAACTGGAAGAGACGAAAAAGAAGCTTTCCATGATGGCAACAAAAGAAAAAGAGATGCGTGAAGAAAAGGAAAAACTGCGCACAGAAGAGAGCCGGTTGGAGAAGGAAGTGTACACGGCCGAGCAAGAAAAAAATGCGGCGGAAGTGAAACTTGAAACAGCCGTCGATCGTCATAAAAACTTGTTCGAATTGATTGCTGATGAACTCGGATGGGACGAAGAGCGTGTCGAACAGGCGATGGATCGTCCACAAGAACTGACCACGACAAAGAAAAAACTCAAAGAAATTAAAGATGCTTTGCGGGCATTAGGGAGTTTTAGTTATGAGTCGATTGAGGCCTACCGTGAAATGAAAGAAAAGCAGGGCTTTTTACAAGAACAATCAGAGGATTTGAAAAAATCCAAAGAAGATTTAATCACGGTGATACAAAAATTGGAAGTGACCATGCGTCGTCAGTTTAGGCAAGGGATGCGAGAGATCAACGAAAAATTTCAAGAGATTTTTACCATTCTCTTTGAAGGTGGCCAAGCGGAAGTAACGCTCACGGGAGAGGATGTATTAACGGCAGGGGTACAAATTATTGCAAGACCACCGGGTAAACAAAGACAAGCCTTAAGCTTGCTCTCCGGTGGAGAAAAGGCGCTCACGGCAGTTGCACTTCTCTTTGCAATCTTTGAAACCCGCCCATCACCTTTTTGTCTGCTCGATGAAATTGATGCGGCCTTAGACGATGCGAATATTGAACGGTACAAAGCTTATCTTGCATCTTTTAGAAATCGCATTCAATTTATCATCATCTCCCATCGTAAGAAGACGATGGAATTGGCAGATTTTATTTACGGTGTGACCATGGAAAAGAACACAATGAGTCAGATTGTTCCTTTAGAAATTAAAAAAGCGAGGAAAGAACATGTTTAAAAATTGGTTTAAGAAAGAAGAAAAACAAGAAAAGGTAGAAGACAAAGTTCTTCCTGTCCAAGAAGAGGTAGAGGAGGAAAAAGAAACGAAAGAAGATGTTTTGCGCTTCGACAAGCCGAAACAAAACTTTTTTGACAAACTGGTTCATTCTCTCGTAAAAACGAGAACGAAACTGACCGACTCCATCGATGAAGTTCTAAAAGGCTACGCTAAAATCGATGATGAACTCTTTGAAGACTTAGAGGATATTCTCGTTTCTTCTGATATGGGAATGAAGACGACGATGCTCGTTATGGATGAACTGCGAGACACGGTGAGAAAACAAGGAATCACAGATCCTTCACAAGTCAAAGAGCTCTTAAAGGAAGAACTATTGAAATTGATCGATGAAGCGGGCCAGAGTAGTGAATTGGCAAGTGAACGTCCTCTCATCGCCTTAATTATTGGTGTGAATGGTGTGGGAAAAACGACGAGTATTGGAAAGTTAGCAGCGCAACAGAAAGCCAAGGGAGAGAAAGTACTTCTTGCAGCTGCGGATACATTCCGCGCTGCAGCGATCGACCAACTCAAAATCTGGGCCGAAAGAGCAGATGTGGATATCATCTACCAACAAGAAGGTGCAGACCCAGCGTCAGTCATTTACGATGCCATAGCTAGAGCGAGAAAAGAAGAGGCGGATGTCCTTTTTTGTGATACGGCAGGACGTTTGCATAACAAAAGCAATCTCATGAAAGAACTAGAAAAAATCGATCGCATTATCGACCGTGAATATTCTAATGCGGCTCGAGAAACACTACTCGTTTTAGATGCGACAACGGGGCAAAATGCGCTATCACAAGCAAAACAGTTTGCCGAAGTGGCAAATCCTACAGGAATAATTTTGACAAAACTCGATGGAACGGCAAAAGGTGGCGTGATTTTCCCATTGATGCTCGAATACAATCTTCCTGTGAAGTATATTGGAATTGGCGAGGGCATCGATGATTTAGAACCTTTCGATCCAAAACAATTTGTCGAGGCAATTTTTTCCTAAATATGTTGACAGTATCGCATTTTTTACGTATACTAGTACGGGTCAAGGAAATACCTTGACACCTATGAGGAAACTATGGAAACACTATTTACTATGGGTCATCTTCTAGATTTTTACGGGGGATTACTCACAGAAAAACAACGAACGATTGCACAGTATTCCTATCATCAAGACTTGTCCTTGTCCGAGGTGAGTGCAATTATGGGAATCACGAAGCAAGCAGTTTCTGAAACCCTTTCAAGGGCTCGTACAGCTCTGTTGCGTCATGAAGAAGTCTTGGGGCTTCGCAACAGGTTCTATACACTTGAATCAGAAGTGGAACGAATCGCCCAGGAAATTCACGCAATTGGAGAAGAAGTGCAAAAAGCGGAAGTAAAGTCGCGCCTTGAAAGAGTGGAAACTCGCTTGCTGGCACTGTCTTTAGAAGAAGACGTGGAAGGAGGGATACGATGATTTTTGAAAGTCTGTCCGAAAAACTGCAGTCGGCGATGAAAAACTTACGTGGGAAAGGAAAACTCACAGAAGAAGATGTCGACGTCGCAATGCGAGAAGTTCGACTGGCACTTCTCGAAGCAGACGTAAACTTTCGCGTCGTCAGAAACTTTGTCAAATCCGTAAAAGAACGAGCGACCGACGCAGAAGTCATGGAGAGTTTAACACCAGGACAAACCGTCGTTAAAATTGTAAATGAAGAATTGTCCACGTTAATGGGCGACAAAGAAGAAAAACTTAAACTCGACGGGAAACGACCCATTGTCATCATGCTTTGCGGTTTACAAGGAGCCGGTAAAACAACCCATACGGCAAAACTCGCTCAGTTTTTAAAAAAACAAAACCATTCTCCACTTCTAGTCGCTACGGATATCTACAGACCGGCTGCGATTCATCAATTACAAGTCGTCGGAAAACAAGTCGATGTCCCCGTTTTTGAAATGGGTACGGACACATCGCCGGTGACCATTGCAAAAGAAGGCGTTGAACGGGCGAAACGAAATGGAAACTCAGTAGTTTTAATTGATACCGCGGGACGTTTGCATGTGGACGAAACGCTCATGGAAGAATTACAATCCATGAAAGCGGAGGTTCGACCACAAGAAATCCTATTAGTCGTCGATGCTATGACTGGACAAGATGCCGTCACAGTTTCTGAATCTTTTAATGAGGCCTTAGATATCACCGGTGTTATCTTGACAAAGCTCGACGGGGACACGCGAGGCGGAGCGGCATTATCCATTCGTGCCGTAACGAAAAAACCGATTAAATTTATTGGGGTTGGAGAAAAACTGGATCAATTAGAGGTATTTCATCCAGACCGTATGGCTCAAAGAATTCTCGGCATGGGAGATGTAATGACTCTCATTGAAAAAGCTGAGGCTTCCATTGACAAGCAAAAGGCCTTAGAGCTTGAAGAGAAAATGAGAAAGAATACATTTACGTTCGATGACTTTCTCGATCAACTCAATCAAATGCGTAACTTAGGTCCGTTAGAAAACCTCATTGGCATGATTCCAGGGGTCGACCAAAAGGCACTTAAAGGTATCAATGTCGACGAAAAGGACATTAAGCGCGTAGAGGCCATGATTTTATCCATGACCAAGGAAGAACGTCAAAACCCCGATATTATTAATCCCAGTCGCAAAAATCGAATCGCTAAGGGCTCGGGTGTGGACGTAGGTCAATTAAATAAACTGCTCAAACAGTTTAAGGAAATGAAAAAAATGATGAAACAATTCTCCGGCATGGAGAAGAAAATGAAACGAAAAGGTGGCATGAAAATGCCGTTTTTCAGATAAATTTGAGGAGGAATTCAAATGTCAGTAAAAATTAGAATGAAACGTATGGGAAGCAAAAAAAGACCATTTTATCGTATTGTTGTCGCAGATAGCCGTGCACCAAGAGATGGTCGTTTTATCGAAGAAATTGGTTACTATAACCCATTAGACGAAGGTAAAACTTTCGTTGTAAAAGAAGATCGCATCCAATACTGGTATGGAACAGGTGCTCGTCCATCTGACACAGTAGAGCGTCTCTTAAAAGAAAATGGCGTTTTTGAAAAACTCGGAGCGGCTAAAAACGAAAAACCATCAGCAAAAATTAATTCAGAAGAAGTCGTTGAAGAAAACAAAAAAAATAAAGAAGAAGGCACTACAGTAGACGTCGAAAAAGATGTGGAAAAAGTTGCTAAAGAAGCAGAAGAATTAGATGCTGATCCAACACCTACAGAAGTCATTGAATCTAAAGATGGCGATACAGATGCAGAAGAAGTCGTTGAAGAAAACAAAAAAAATAAAGAAGAAGGAACTACAGTAAACGTCGAAAAAGACGTAGAAAAAGTGTCTAAAGAAGCGGAAGACTTAGACGCTGATCCTACTCCTACAGAAGTTATCGAGGAGAACTAAAAGCAAAAAAAGGAGACGGCATGCAACACATTGTTGAAACCATTGCAAAAGAGCTCGTAGAACATCCAGAACACGTCCAAGTCTCTGTCAAAGATGACAACCAACTGGTGTATGTAACACTATTGGTTGACCCGAGTGATATGGGGAAAGTCATTGGTAAACAAGGACGCATTGCAAAAGCATTTCGTACCTTTTTAAAAGCGATTGCTTCTAAAGAGGAAAAAACCGTTATGTTGGACATTCAAGAAAATGAACAACTGGGTTAAAATCGCATATGTAGAAAATACCCATGGCGTACGCGGAGAAATCCGCGTACGTTCCTTATCTACGGTCGAGAATCGACTAGAGACGGTCAAAAGAATCTACATGGGCGAAGAAAAGACCCCTTATTCTATTGATAAAGCGAGAAAGCATAAGGGAAATACACTTTGGCAATTGGAAGGGTTAGACAATTTAAATGATGTCGAAAAATTCAAGGGACAATACGTGTACGTTCCTGAAGAAGACGTGGCAGAACTTCCAGAAGATGCCTGGTACTATTTTGATCTCATAGGACTTAAGGCCATCGACCGAGAATCAAAAGAGACCGTAGGTGTTGTCGAGGCAATTGAAGAAACTTTTGCCAATGAAGTACTAGTCATAAAAAAAGAAGATGGTTCTATCTTCA